>JBBQSW010000103.1:0-10088 GCA_038213575.1 Chitinophagales bacterium
AGCGTGGAACTCGAATGCTTCCAGAGCAACCACGAGGGGGCTCTGCTTGACAAACTCCACGAGGCGGGTTTTAGTGCTGACGGGATCGTGCTCAACGCAGGGGCGCTCACCCACAGTTCCGTTGCGCTGGCGGATGCTGTAGCGGCTATTTCCACGCCCGTTATCGAAGTTCACATCAGCAATGTACACCGTCGGGAGCCATTCCGGCATCATTCTTTTTTGTCTGCACCCTGTGTGGGCAGCATTGTTGGTTTGGGGCTGGAGGGGTACCGGTTGGCGGTATTGTGGTTTTTGAAACAAGGTTGAGTGCTCTGATTGAATACCAAAAGTTAAAAATATTGAATTGACTAAAATTAGCCAAATCGAATACTGGACGCATGCATTCATCACATTACCTTTAAGTGCTTAAAAAATATTTTTCACCTTAAAATTTTACAAATTATGAAACTAAAACTTCTCCGCTTCTCCGCTTCTCCGCTTCTCCGCTTCTCCGCCTGATGTTCTGCCTATTACTTACCGCTGGATGGATTAACCGAGCAGATGCACAGCCTACAGATTATGAATATGTCTGCGGCACAAGTGGAAGTTCCTCCTCTTCCAGCGGAGGCCCAGAAAACCCCATTTGTACTGACCCCGGTTCCGTCCGTTATGTACGGGTTGCAGTACACTTCCTACTCAGAGAAGATACTTGGGTGGAAACGATTACAGATAATTGCGGTGGTTCATCTGTTCCTCCATATTCCTTCACCTATGTCGGCCCTGGCAACTTCACCGAAACCAATGATGGTGTAGGAAATCCCGCCTATAACGGATTTCATCATGCTGAAAATGTAATTGGATTAGCCAACGGTATGCTAGCCAGCAATGAGGATCATTGGCGAAAAGCATCTGGTATCAATTACCCCACCCCGCCACCTGCCATCAACATTCAATATCTATTAGTTGGGGTATACTTTCACTGGGAGTATAATCCCAATATACCCGGGTGTCCTAAAAAACCATGCGACGAATGGAGCAAGATATCGAATAACATTATGGACTACAACTCCCATGACCCTGCTTGGACGGCATGCCAAATCGGACGGATGAATCAAAACCTCTTGGACAACGGAAACCCCTACATACATTCCTGCAATGGCTGTGCACCTTCCCAAGCATTTTTCTATGTCCGCAGCCCACAAGCGATATGCCCAGAACAGGCAGGCAGTACCGTATTTTTAAACGGTCATCCATCTGTAAACGAAAACAGGTATCTTATCGAGATTTGCAGGGTATTGGCAAGCTTGCCCAATGATTGCAATGGACAATATTTCAATTCAGGCTGGCAAACAGGGCAACCAGGAAATGTTAATTTGTCTTCGTTATACGCTTTTCAGCCCAATAATATATACAAGATTAAACTCACAGTGGACAACACCGAGTGCCCGGGAAGTGATGTTTATGAGCAATTACTTTACACCAACGATGACTGCACTTATCCTCCCCCGCCATGTTGTTATGAAATGGCTGCGACCAACCCTTTCGGCAGCCATTTAACAGTTTACTACAATATCCCTGAAAATGGGGAATTGAATTTGTCTCTCATCAACTTGTTGACTAGTTCAACGACCACCCTGTTTTCGTCAACGGAGGTTGATGCTGGCTTTTACGAACAGGATTTCCAAACCAGCAGCCTCTCCAACGGTAATTATACCTTGCGGGCGTTTTTTATGGGAGTGTCTACACCAAAAATCTCCTAAAATTTTGAGCCATGAAAGCAATTGCATACATCCTGCTGGCTTGCCTCATGGCTTGCCACTTTTTGGGCTTTGCCCAGCAAATCCCGCTATTTCAATTTAGCATACATTTTGAGGACAGTGTTGGAAATCAAGACTCCATTATACTTGGTTATGACCCGACGTCTGATTCCAATCAACCAAATACCCAATTTGGTGAAATTGTTTTAAGCACCCCCTTTGATAGTGTTTTTGAAGTCCGAGTGATACATGGTGACGACGTGAATCAAGAGCGTACGCTTAAAAAGGCCATTGAACATGTGGAGAATTCTTCTGGATGCGAACTCCCTTTTCATAGTAAAATCGTTATAAACACCAAATTTCCACCCGTCAAGATTACCTATGATAGCACTCTTTTCCCTGTTAGTTCTTGTCGAAATGTAATCCTTTCCCGCAATTGGGACATGTTTTTTATACCTGAGTGGTGGGATGCCTGTGGCTACCACTGTATGGCGGGTTCTTCTGGCTATGTGGAGCACTTCGGCCCTCCACAACCGGGCCCCTTGTGCTGGAATTTTTATACTACGGAAAAAGAGGTGGAAGGTCAGGGGCTGAAACCACTCCAAGGGCTGCTTTTTACCACATTCTACGGCCCCGGTCCTTGCAACGACCCCACTTTCTTGGCGGCAAAAGATAGCCGCAATAGCGGTTTTGGAACATTGAATCCGAACCCAGTGAAGGATCATTTTTTAATAAAAACACCTCCCGAAGGTGCGCTGCAAGCAGTGGTAAGCGATGTCGCTGGCAGGGTGGTGGCTTGTCCTTTTACGGTTTCAGAAGCGTCTGCTGAGTTTGAGGTTGGCCACCTTTCGCCGGGACTGTATTTTGTCGCACTGCAAACCGAAAAAAGGAGCCAGGCGGTTTACAGGTTTATAAAAATCTGAATCCGCCTAAATCAATTTTCACGGGGTCGTAAGACCATCACGAGGCAGCAGCCAAACCAAGCATCGTTGGTTGTGTTTTGCCACAAACCAAGCCGCCCCATTTCGCATTATGCGAAATGGGGCGGCGGTTATTTGTCTACTATTTCACTGTATTTAAATTGTTGCAAAATTCGGGTTGATTCATGTGGCTACTCGAAAAAAAATATCCAGCTATGTGAAGTGAGCATCATTTTTCCCGCAAATATTAGCCAATTCACCGATTTATTTTCGACCTAACAGTCTTTGGAGGTACTTTCGCCAATTCCTTGATGTGTGGAGGGCTGGACACTAAACGCTTGGACAAAATTCCTATAGTCCGAAGTTCAAATGTCTGACAGTCCACCTATCCAAACATCTGTATCCATGAAATTTCAGCTCCTCGCCCTGGCAGTTGCCTTATTTTGTCATCATGTAAAGACCACTGCCCAAAATTTTTATGAGCCTGCTACTTTACAGGAAATTAAAATCACGTTTTTCCAAAGCAATTGGGATGCAAAACTTGATTCGCTTAAAGCCGATGACGACGGAGATTACCTCCTTGCCCAATCCGTAGAGATAAACGGGCAACTCTTTGATTCCGTGGGCGTTAAATACAAAGGCAACAGTTCTTACAATGCCAACAACGCCAAAAACCCCCTTCATATAGAATTGAATTTTGTCAAAAAAGGGCAGAATTACAACGGCGTGAAGGACATCAAACTCGGCAACGGATTCTCTGACCCGACTTTTGTGCGCGAGCCGCTTTCCTATGAAATCGCCCGAAAATACATGGATGCCCCCCGCGCCAACCACGCCAAGGTGTGGATGAACGGCACATACTGGGGCCTGTACGGAAATGTGGAAAGTGTAAACAAGACCTTTCTCCAAAATCATTTTTCCACCAATGGCAACCGCTCCTTTTTCAAATGCAACCCCGAAGATTTTGGCGGGCCCGGCACGGGGGGCAATTACCCGGATCTTGTGTACACGAGTGCCGACAGCGCGTTTTATTACAACAAATACGATATCCAATCGGACGATGGCTGGCACGAACTGCTCCAACTCATGGAAACGCTCAAAAACAACCCCAATGCCGCCGACAATATTCTGGACGTGGACCGCGCCCTCTGGATGTTGGCTTTCAACAATGTGCTGGTAAACCTCGATTCTTACACCGGCGCATTTGCTCAAAACTACTACCTCTACCACGATAAAAATGACCGTTGGCTTAGTACGGTTTGGGACTTGAACATGAGTTATGGTGTATTCCCCTTACTCAACGGCAATCAAGCGCTCAGCTTAACCCAGATGAAGCAATTGGATCCGCTCGCACAGTCCAGCAACTCTAATCGTCCACTCATCAAGCAACTGCTGGCCAACCCGACCTGGAAACGGATGTACCTCGCCCACCTGAAAACCATCCTTTTTGAAAACTTCGCTTCCGAGGACGAGTACAAAGACCGGGCCCTTGAACTCCAAGCCGTGATTGATGCCGCTGTGCAGGCCGATACCAAGAAATTTTACAGCTACGCCAACTTTCAAGCCAACGTCACGAGCACCATTAATACCGGAGGCGGCGGTCCTTTTAGCACGATCCCCGGCATCGCGGATTTGATGAATGCCCGACACAGTTTCTTGATTTCCAACACAAATATCACGCCCAGCGCTCCGAGTATTTCGAACATTGCCGGAAGTGGCATCAATACCTTTGGGGTCACTGCACAGGTGCAAAACGCCAATACGGTCACACTGGGATGGCGGGCCGACACTTCGGATGTTTTTCAGAAAACGACCATGTACGACGACGGTCAACATCAGGACGGGGCAGCGGGCGATGGCGTTTTTGGCGCATCTTTCCCACTCACAGACCCTACAGGCCAATATTATATTTATGCAGAAAATGCACAGGCGGGCACCTTCAGTCCAGCGCGGGCCGAGCATGAGTTTTATCTCGCCACGCCTGATTTGCCGAATGTTGGCGATGTGGTGCTCAACGAATTTTTAGCCGACAATGAAGATGGCGAAATAGACGAGGCCGGCGAAAACGAAGACTGGCTCGAGCTCTATAATAACACGAACAGCCCTGTCAGCCTGTTTGGCCTCTATCTTTCCGATGACGCGAACAACCGCAATAAATGGGCTTTCCCGGCCAACGTGAGCATCCCGGCCAACGGCTTTCTCATCGTTTGGCTTGACAATGACGACTTGCAAGGCCCCTTCCATGCCAACTTCAAACTGGCGGCTGGCGGCGAAACGCTGATCCTTTCTGATGGCGCTTCTATGGTGCTGGACGAGATCACGTTTGGTCAGCAATTGCCCGATGTGACGTATGGCCGCTATCCGAATGGTTCGGGCAGTTTCACGTTTATGCCGCCTACTTTCAGCGCAGTCAATTCATTGACAATCAAAACTTCAGAACCTTGGGCAGAAAAATCTTTGCGTGTTTTCCCCAACCCTACGACCGGGGTTTTCAGTCTGAAATCAGAGATCCCACTTGGCACCTTGAGGGTTTTGAATTATTTGGGACAATCGGTGTATTCCGAAGCATTTGGCAACGAAACAACAGCAGTTTTAAACCTCGAAAATTTGCCCGCAGGGCTTTTTTTTATTCAATCAGAAAATGCGGTGGAGCGCGTGGTTAAAAATTGATTCATACCGCTAATCCACTTATTTAAACATCTACTATTTTGCAAACAATGACTACAAAAATGCTCCGCCTTCTTTTCGCACTCGTGGTAATGGCCCTCTCCAATGGCCTCCCTGCGCAAGTCGTCGTGAACGAATACTCTTGCGCCAACTGGAAACAATTTTTGGATTTTTATCAAGAAACCGAAGACTGGATAGAACTTTACAATACCTCGGCTTCGCCCGTTGATTTGACGGGCTACCACCTCAGCGACAACGAAGACAAACCGACAAAATGGACTTTCCCAACCAATACCAGCATTGACGCCAACGGATACTTGTACGTTTGGTGTTCGGGCCGTGATTTGAAAGACCCGCAGGGAAAACTGCACACGAATTTCAAGCTGACGCAGACCAAAAACAATGCAGAGCATATCGTTTTTGCCAACCCCAGCGATACCGTATTGGAGGATATTGAGGTTGAAAAAACACAAACCCACCATTCTTGGGCGCGTTTTCCCGATGGCTCGAACGAGTGGCGCATCTCAACCGATCCTTCACTGGGCAGCTCAAACAACAACGCCCCTATGGTAATTGCCTACGCCGCCCGGCCTACCCTGAGCCAAGCCGCGGGGTTTTACACCGATTCTGTGACGGTGGTCATCAGCAGCACAGAACCAAATGCTGTGATTCGCTACACCCTGACAGGAGTGGAGCCTACGGTCAATTCGCTGGTGTACACCCAGCCGATTGTAGTGACAAAAACGACGGTAATCAAAGCCACCACTTTTAGCAACAATCCTTTGATATACAATAGTTTCGTGCAGTTTAATACCTATTTCATAAATGAGGATCACGCGCTTGCCGTGGTGTCGGTGGCTTCCAACGGTGTGTTGAATTTGGCCAATGGCAATCAAAGTCTGAGGCCCTGGGGCAGCATCGAATTTTTTGACAAAAGCAAACAGCGCAAAACGCGCACATACGGCGAACTGAACAGCCACGGACAAGACTCCTGGGCCAACGACCAGCGCAGTCTCGACTGGGTGAGCCGCGATGAGATGGGCTACAACGCCGTTTTGAAAGAGCAACTTTTCCCGCTCACCGAGCGCGACGAATTCCAGCGTATCATCCTTCGAGCTTCTGGCGACGACAATTACCCTGCCGCTCACCACCCTCAAAATGAAGGCAGTGCGCACGTCCGCGATGCATACATCCACAATTTGGCAAAACGCGGGGGACTCCATCTGGACGTTCGCACGGCTGAAAAGTGCGTAGTTTACCTCAACGGACAATACTGGGGCGTGTACGATATGCGTGAACTCCCGGACGATCACGACTACACAGACCATTATTACGGCCAAGGAAAATATGACATCCAATATGTGCTGACCTGGGGGAACACCTGGGCGGAATACGGTGGCCAGCAGGCTATCAACGACTGGCATGCCATGCGTGCGTTCATTTTGAACAACAACATGAACGACCCAAACAAATTACAATATATAGAGGATCATTATGACTACAAAAGCCTGATTGATTATGTGATTGTCAATTCTTTTACGGTTTGCACCGACTGGCTGAATTACAACACAGGCATCTGGAGAGGCCTCAACCCCGAAGGACAGCACAAAAAATGGGGCTACATCCTTTGGGACAACGACGCAACTTTCGATCATTATATCAACTACACCGGTTTGCCCTCGACAGAATACGACGCAAAACCTTGCAATCCAGAGGGCCTCACAGGCGGCTCAGACCCCGAGCAGCACATTAAGGTGTTGAACAAACTCCGCACTAACCCAAACCTAGAACGCTATTATGTGACCCGCATGGCCGACATGATGTCCACGGTGTTCGGGTGTGAGAATATGCTCAACTATCTCGACACCATCGAAGCACTGATTGACCCTGAAATGACACGCCATGCCCAACGCTGGGACGGCACTTATGCCGAATGGAAAAACAACCTGGACGAGCTCCGCGATTTCATCAGCAACCGTTGCGCAATTCTGCCCTCGCTGATGAATGACTGTTATTCCGTAACGGGACCACATCAAACGGTAGTGGTGGTAGATCCTCCGCTCGCTGGCACCTTGAATATCAACACTTTGACCTACACCGCCAATCAGTTTCCGCATACGCAATCCTATTTTGGCGGTTCAGATGCAGGCATTAGCCTCTGGGCTTTTGCCGATACGGCTGCTGGCTACAAATTTGACCAATGGTCAGCCACAAACCATACTTTTGCCAACCCGGATTCGACCTATGGCTTTTTGAACCTGACTACTGCGGACACGATTGTGGCGCATTTCAGCAAACAAAGCAGCTCGGTTTTTGAATTAGGGAATCAGCAAAAGCCTGCTTTCACAGCCTTCCCTTCCGTGTTTGAAGAGGCCGTTACAGTCAATTTTTTCCTGCCGGAGCGATCCAAGATTGCCCTTCGGCTTTTTGACCTGCTAGGCAACCAAGTAGCCGAATACCTCATAGGGGATTCGGTGGGCAAAGGCTCTGCTCAATTTGACTTGGGCAACTACCGTTTGCCTTCAGGAGTATATTTCCTTAAATGCTCGGCAGGCGATTTTGAAAAAACGGTGAAATTATTACGAGCGAGAGAATAGGAAGGTTGATGAAGGTTGATGAGGGTTTATGAGGGTTTATCAACCCTCATAAACCCTCATCAACCCTCATAAACCCTCATCAACCTTCATCAACCCCCATCAACCTCATCACGACAAAAAATCCTAACCTTTAACTACAACCTTGCGACACGATCTGAAACGACTTTTGGGCGGGCTGATAATCCTTGCAGTATTGGTGGCAGCACTCTATGTGCCTGTAAAAATTCCCTACGCAGCAGAAAGCATCGGACGGGTATTGCCAGCACAAGAGTGGCGCTTGGTGCAAGACCAAACTGGGCGACTCACGTCCGTCGTGCGGGATCATAAGTTGGGCGCAGCGCAACAGATTGATGCTTTCCAATTTGAACAAGGCGATTTTTCAGGGATCAAAATTGATGTTCCAGCAGGGGCGTTCGTCGTGGCGGGCGACACAGTAGTGCGGATGTACTCCATTCGACAGCGCGAGGAAATTCAAGCAATTGAAGGCCAACTCGCGCTGTATTCCGCACAACTTCAATCTGACAAAACGGGCGATAAGCCGCCCATCGTCCAAGAAGCGGAGAACAAACTCCATTTTTCCGAACAGGATCTAAGCCTGAAAGAGAACTTTTACCACCTGAAAAAGAAACTCAAAGAGGATGGCCTCATCGCTGCCACAGAATTCCAAATGGCAGAGAACGATTGGAATCTTGCCAAAATTCAAGTCGAAATAGCGCGCAAATACTTTGAAAACGTGAGCACTGGTATCAAGCAGGAAGGGGTTGGAATTACGGAAGCACAATTGCGCGGTCTAAATAACCGACTCAATATATTGAAACAGAAAGGTTTAGCCTTCGTTATCCGCGCCCCATTTTCGGGTTGGGTCATCGGTTCCGCTTTGCCAGAAGAACTGCTCACACTTCAACGCGCCGACGAGTATGTGGTGCAAATACCGGTGCGCGTGGAACAATTGCGCTACCTCCACCCTCAAGTAGATATTCAAATCAAAGATGTGCAAACGGGGCATATTTTCAATGGAAAATACGGAAAAATCGGCTCAAAAGTAGAAGTGCTCGACAATCGGCAGGTTTCTTTGCTCACGGTTTTTGTGCTGCCCGACAGCATTGGCAAACGGCTCAGCACGGGAGTCTCGACGATGTGCAGGATTGATTTTGGAGCTGTTACCCAACGCGAGTTTTTGCGCCGGGTTTTGAATTTTCAACTTTAAACACCCTAACCTTGCGATACGAATTCAAATACCTCGTCCCCTCAGAACAGTACGCGGCGCTACGCAGTACACTCCTGCCTTTTTTGCGGCCGGATAGTTTTGCAGCGCAACAACTCAATGGGACGTACACGGTGCGAAGTATTTACTTTGATACCCCTGGATTTGAGATGTACCACACAAAAATCGAGGGCATTGCGCACCGCATGAAGGTGCGGTTAAGAGGCTACAACAAAGGAGACGACAGCAGCTCGGTTTTTATGGAAATCAAGCGAAAATACGAGGGACCAATATTGAAAAACCGTGCTCACACAACGTATGGGGTAGTTCGACAGTTGTTCAGACCAGGTGCCGCATTTGAAGATTATGCCGCTCAAATTAAAAACGCGGACAATGCCCGGCGTTTTTTTTACCAGATATTAAGCAAAAACCTTCGCCCGGTGGTCAACGTGATTTACGAGCGCGAACCGTATTTGGGCAAGAATACCAATATTGAAAACGATTTCAGGCTCACGTTCGACCTCCATCTGAGAAGCGTCAGTTACCCTTCGGTAAACCAGCTTTTCGACGAGTCGGGGGTGGTCTTTGCTTTTCCGGGGTTCTTCATTTTAGAGGTTAAGTTCAATCAATATTGCCCCGATTGGATAAAACCAATTCTGGAAGATTTCCAAATGCGCAAAGAACCTGCCTCCAAATATGTGGGTACCATCAATTCAAACCCATTTATCAAGCCGCTTCGCCACGGCGAGGCTTTTGCCAAAAGCCGTCCGATCGCTGCGGATTACGAATGGTAAAACTGCCGTAATTACCTTGAAAGTCAATCATTTACAGTTCAAAAATGCTTCGGCATTGCCACTAACATCTACACGACGTGTCAACTGACTTCGAAAATCTGGCCTTTCTGGATTATCAAAACCTCGCCGTTTTCCCCACGGCCACGGCAGATGTGCTCGCCAATTTGATC
>JBBQSW010000104.1:0-10067 GCA_038213575.1 Chitinophagales bacterium
CAAAAATGACAAGGCTATGAAACAATCAATTACTTTTAAATCACTGCTGATAATCGCCTCTTTGTTAAGCGTCTTTGCGTTTGCTTTTGTAAATGTCCGTACCAATCCTACATTTGCGCAGCCTTTTTCAAAAATAGAAATGGCTCGTAATCAAGTGGAAAGCGATGCTGCAAGCGAATCTAGCAAAATCCCGGTCCCCGATGTCTCTGTTTTGGGCAGAGTTTGGGAAATCGCACAGCGGTTTTTGGATAAGACAAATTGATTTTCGCATCTAGGAGATAAAAGAATTTGTTCGAACCGCTACGCGGCTTGACGACTACATGGCAACACTTTTAGCCCCAGATTCGCATGAATCTGTTTTTTCCTTTTAGCAAGGCTTGCTGTGCTACCTTTGCTAAAAATATAGTACATGTTAGCGCAAGCCCTTTCGAACATTACTGGGTTCCTTTTTTTTTATCTCTTTCGGCATAACGCCAATGTTTGGGCGGTAATCATATTGTTCGCCTTTGCCTGTAACAAACGCCAAACCGAACTACCGAAACCCTTAGACCTCGATCAGTATGCCTACTTCCCCTTGCAGATTGGCAAGTACGTTGAATATCAGGTAGACAGCGTGGTGTACGACTTTGCTTTGGGCGGCGGTATCATCCAGAATTCTTCCCGAACATTTGCAAAAGAAATTGTTTCCGACACCCTTCGCGGGAACTTGGGCGAATTACGATACGTCATCGAACGATACGAACGGGCGGATCCAAGTACTCCATGGATGTTCAAAAGTGCCAGCGCCGCCAGTAGATCAGCAACTCAGGCAGTGCGAACAGATGACAACTGGAGATTTTTGAAATTGGTGTTTCCGCTGGATCGCCGGAGCGAATGGGATGGCAACCTTTGGATTGACAAAAGCCGCGAAATAGAAATTGCAGGAGAACGAATGCGTCCGTTCAGCAATTGGGCTTATGAGGTGGATTCTATAGACGTTCAGGCATCGGTGGGTCAATTTTCATTTGATTCAACCCTGCTAGTCACGGAGGCCGACGACTCCAACGTCATAGAACGGCGGTATTCCAGGGTTCGTTATGCAAAGCATATTGGTATTGTTTGGCGGGAGCAATGGATTCTCGATTCGCAGTATTGCAATCAAACACCCGCGCCTGGCGACTGTGAAACCCGCCCATGGGAGCAGAAAGCCGAAAAGGGATTTATCCTACGTCAAACAGTATTATCCTTTAATTGATACATGTCAGACATACAATACGTTATCATTGGACGCACGCGAAAAGCGCATAGCCTTACCGGGGAGCTGAAAGTTTTCATTGAAGCGCGGTATTTGGAAGATTTCATGAAAAACGAACGGATTTTCTTGGAAATTAAAGGGGTGAAAATACCCTATTTCATTGCCAGTGTGCGCGGAGGAGGAGATATGATCGTGAAACTCGAAGAGGTGGACAATAGAGATACGGCCACCCTGCTTCAATCGCGGGATGTACTGTTGCGCGAACAAGATATCCTGCCTGATCATGCCCGCGAATTTGAGGTGGAAGAAGACGATTCCCTGGAGTATGACCACCTCACTGGTTTTTTGTTGGTGGATGAAACACTCGGAGAAATTGGATTGATTGACGAAGTGCTGGAAATGCCCCAACAAGAAATGGCTTTCTTGAAATATCAAGGTCGGGAGGTGTTAGTTCCTTTAAATCAACAGTTTATCCGTTCGATTGACGAGCAAAACCGCCGTGTGTTGGTGGACTTGCCGGATGGACTTTTAGACTAATATATCAATGGTGGCCCTGTGTAACTTCCAATGAAGTGCAACCATGAGACAAGTGCCGCTCCCGGATGAGGGGGCGGCACTTTTTGTATCTGCGACGAAAGCTGCAGGCACAAAAAAAGCCCGTTCACCCTGGGGAGGGAACGGGCCAATCGGTGTTTTCTTCGATTCTAATTCGTTACACAGGGAGCCGTAATTACTACGGCAGTTAGTCAGTTGATGGATGGCCTCCAAAGGAAGGCTTTTTCAAAAGGTAATTTGGGGCTTGGTTTGATAGGGTCAAGGTTTAAATGAAGGTGAATGGATGACTAAGGGCCGCTCTCATGGTCGCCTTTTCTTGGTTTTTTCGGATGGAATTGTTTCACTTGGCTTTTTGAGATTCGTTGGCTCTCCAATGGTTATTGGGTGTTTCAGGCGCTTTCAAATGGCTTTTCGGAGTCTGCCTTCACTTGGTCAGGGTGGTTTCAAGGGTTGGGGGCACAGTGTTTGTTTGGGTCAGAAGCCCGTGGGTCGGGGGTTTTAGGTGCTTGCTTTCAATTGGTTTGGGCGTTATTCAAAGACTGTTTTATACTTTGAGTATTAATTTTCAAGGGGTTGGATAAACAGGGTGAAGGGTGAAATGCTCATCCGCGTAATTTCCTTTTAAAAGGCCTGTGCGAGCAGTTCTGCTTTGTCCATCCGATTTATTAATTCGTTTTCGCAGTCTATAGGTTTGTTCAGGTTCAGGACTACCAGGCTGGGGTACAGGTAAAAAATCGAATACAAGAACATGGTCGGTCATCGCAGGTTTCCAAAGGGCGTGGGCGAAGATTCGTCCAGTGGGCACGAGTCGTTCTCGAAGCCAGCCGATGTGTTTCCAAATGGTTTTGCCATTGAGCCCTCGGTATCCGACTTCTAGGGAGAGGCTCGAAATCTCCTCCCATTTTGGGTCGTTTTGGCTGAGGTTGCAACTGACCTCTATGAGAATCGGCTCCATAAGCCTTGATTTGAAGCGGGTTAAAAAATCGCTGAGGTTCATTGGGTGTTTGTTTGTCTGCCGAAGCCTGCCCGTTGAAGGTTTTTTCTGTTTTGTAATTTCAATCAACCCGCCTACGTCAAGGCTTCGGCGGATAAACCTGGCCCCCGGCAGCGCTCCTGTGATTTCACCTTTTTCCTGCTCGGTCTTCTAGGGGGTGGAGCGCTGCTCGGGGTTGTTTGGGCAAACTTTGCCAGGACGTTTTCATGTGGTCTTTTCCGGTTTTTCGATTCTGACAGTTTTCTCAAAAACGTTTCGGCTTTCCTTGTTCGCTTCTGATAGGTCACAGGTGGGGGTGAATGAGGGGGGCAGCCAAACACAGAAATGGACATCACTTCCAATACTGGGATTTTTTTGAGATTTTTGTGTTTCCCTAAATGACTGAGCTGAACACAAGGCCTTGGTTTCCAATGCTTTTATATTCATATTCGGCCTTAGATGTACGCTAGTCCACTCCTTCGCACCCTCCAACTTCTTTCACAAGAAGAGCTTGACGCACTGCACCTCTTTGTGGCATCGCCAATTTTCAATGACACCAGGCCCGACGAAACCCTGGAGTTGTTTGAATTTTTGAAGAAGTTTTATCCCCATTTTGAAAGCCCAGAACTTCACCGCGACAATGCGGGCAAGCGTTTTTTTCCAAAAGCAAGCAATCCGGTAGGCGCCCTGCAGCGAACCATGGCCCAGTTGATGCGTATTGTTCGCCACTTCGTTACTTTCCGTTATGCGGTGTTGCGCGATGCGGAGGAACCCAATGGTTCTGCACTACTCCATGAAGTGCAACAGAAACTCTCGCTCATGCGCTTTTACAGCGAACGGTTACGACAAGCCAACACGCTACCCCCTCCGCCCCAACCCGTCGAGGAGCAAGGGCGCAAAAGCCGCAAAGCAGAAAATTTCTTTGAAAATCTGAACAACCAAGCCCGAAAGGAATTGGACAACGGTCTGGATTTCAGCGACTTCGATGAGCACGAGTTTGCCGATTACCACCTGTTCAGGTTTATGGTTGAACAGGAAAAAGCCTTTTTTGAGGAACACAATAGCGAGCGTGATGGCGATAAAAACCTCTTGGCAGCCACGGAACAACTCGACACCTTTTACCTGATGAGCAAACTCGATCAGATGTGCCGTTTGGTGCATTACCAGAGAATGTGGCGGCTATTTGAAGAAGACTCGCCGGAACTGGCTCGATTTCAGGTGAATCGGGATACAACGGTGCAAATCGCCAAGACGCTTCGGGCCAATGGTTTCTTCCAACAACCTGCGGTGGCCTTGTATTGCACCTTACTGGATTACCTTACGCAAAGTGATCCTGTTGAAGCAGATCGGCTTTTAGAATCATTTGAAAAATTATTGGAGGATAACCCGCAGGCTTTGCCCTCCCAGCGCATACAAGCCATGCGCGTGATGGTGCGTGGCTTTTGGCCGGCCCGTTATCGCGAAACGAAAGACCCGCGTTTTTTGGAAAAGATTTTTTCTTTGCAAATGCATCAATTGCAACAACTTAAATCCGACGAAAATTTACCCAGCACCCATTTCCAAAACATCCATTTTACGGCATTGAAATTGGGGAAAACAGAATGGGTAGAGGATTTTTTCCAAAAATATCAGAACAGAATTAGTGGCCTGAATGATGATGAACAAAAATCGCTGTTGCTCGACATCGCCCGTTCGGCCATACTTTTTGCTAGGAAAGACTTTGTGGCCGCCGCCAAAACACTGCCGCATTACCTGACCTACGGCGCTTTGGACGACATTTATCTCTACGCTATAGCAGCTACATTGGACACGCGTATTCGCTATGAACTGGACGACCTCGATGATGATTACGGGGAACACATGCTTCATGCTACCGCTACCCGTATACGTAGGGATGATTCTCTGCCTGCTCACCGCCGCGCCGAGCGATTGCGTTTTTTCCCGCTGGCTAAAGACCTGTTTAAACTCAAACTTTTACGCAATCAGAATCGCCGGGCGGATCTTAAGCCAGGCTTGTCTAAAATCAGGCAAAAGCTTGATTCAGAAACGGTTGTAGATTGGGAATGGGTGGAGGCTAAGTATGCAGCCTTCAAAACTGAAAATAAATAAACGACTGCACCTCCGCTGATTTCACCTGCATTACCAGCGCAATTATCGCTGTGAGAAGTAAAGCTTTGCCGAAAAGTGGGAGTGCGGCAGCAAAGCGTTGAGCCGCCATTTCTGTAGATTTTGGCATGAAATGAAGACCAAATCCAAGCAGCATCCAAAAAAGCACAGCAGCATAACCCTTCAGGAAATCGACAAAGAATTCTGGCCTGAATTCGTAGGCGATTTGGTGGAGCATTTGCCCCACCTTTTCCATGCTCTCTGAACGGAAAAATATCCAGCAAAAACAAACAAAGTGGAAGGTCAAAATGCCGCCAAGAACTCGTCTGGTCGTCCCAGATGAACCCGGGAAGCTGTTTTTTATCCATTTTTCTACCGCTAAGGCAAGACCGTGCAAGGCTCCCCAGATAATAAATCTAGATGCCGCGCCATGCCAGAGGCCCCCCAGCAACATAGTGGCAAAAAGGTTGAAATTGGTAGATAATGCCTGAGTGTCATTGCGCCACATGGCTGGCAGTGCCACGACACCGGTCACCAAAGCCCACAAAGCAAGCCACCACCATTCGCCATTGAATGCCCAAAAGACAGACATCCCGAGTGTCAGTGCGAAGAAACCGCCCGTGACCACCCAGGTCGCTATGCTCTGGTTGCGGTTGCCGCCCATTGGGATATATAGGTAGTCTCGGAGCCAGGTAGAGAGTGAAATATGCCATCGTCGCCAGAATTCCGTGATACTCAGCGACTGATAGGGAGAATCAAAATTGATAGGGAATTTAAAACCCATCAGCAGTGCAAGACCGATGGCCATATCCGAGTAGCCGGAAAAATCACAATAAATCTGCATCGCATACCCATACACGCCAAAGAGATTTTCCAAACCAGTGTATTGCTGGGGCGATTCAAACACACGGTCCACAAAATTGACACTGATATAATCTGAAATGACGGCTTTTTTGAAAAAACCGGTGCAGATCAGAAAAAAACCGCGCCCAAAATCTTCACGAGTAACCAATACAGGAACCCGGATTTGAGGCAAGAAATCAGCTGCCCGTACAATCGGCCCGGCCACCATTTGCGGAAAAAAGGTGACGTAGAAGGCATAATCAAGCATACTGTCCTGTGCCTTCAACTGGCCTCGATACACGTCAATGGTATAGCTCAGCGATTGAAAAGTGAAAAAGGATATGCCTGCAGGAAGGAATAGGTACCGTGGATCATAAGGTTTGTCGAGCATTTCGCAGAACAACTCGGAATAGAGGTTGTATTTGAAATACACCAGCATTCCTAAGTTTACAATCAGGCTGATAATGAGCAGGATGGTCTTTCCATTTCGGGATTTTGCGTGATCCATCCACCGTGCGAGGTTGAAATCTACTACCACGATAAGGACGTGAAGCAACCAGAAAATGCCCGCGCACTTGAAATAAAAAAACAGCGAAAAAAGCGTCACCCATGCAATACGAAGACGGTTGTGCCGCATCAAGACTTGATAAACCGCGTAAAACCCAATAAATAGAAACAAAAAAAGCCCAGAGCTAAAAAGCAAGGGCGATACGGTCTCGAACTGCCCGACCGCGTTTTTTACAAGGGGGCTTTTGGTTAGTTCTTCCAGTATTTTGGCAAAGTCAAACTCAAACACGGCGCGAAGGTATGAAACGCGGGTTTAGTTGATGTGGCAACTCTGAATCACAAAAGGCAAAAAGTTTTTTAGCTTGTTTTTTAGCCCTTTTGTGGTTAAAAAACTATTCAGCCACTTTAATTACAATACAAGGTTCATTGTTCCGTGCAAAGATGAAAGCAGGTTTATTGCTTATTTTGATCGTTTCGATTCGACGTACCTGACCTTTGATATGTAAATCGCCAAGGGAAAAAACTTGCATCTCGCCATTTTTTTCAAAACGTAGCACATTTCCAAAATTAGCGTCGTATCGTCCCATTTCTATATTGCATTCGTAGAAGTTGCCGCCTAGGATGGCTTCCAAGCGGCCATCGCCGTTGAGGTCGGCCAATGTGCAAGCATTGAGCGTGGAAAACTGAAGTGGGTCGGGCAAAATGTGTGGGGCGAATTTCAAGTTGCCTAAGTTTTCAAAATACATGCTTTGGAAGGTATTGGCTGCTCGATGTACGGATTGGGTGAGTTTGTCTTTACCAAAAATATCGGCTACACTGGCTTTGGCAAAATCCTTGGCATAAAGAAAGTTTTTCTTGAGGCTGGGAATGGTTTTGGTTATTTCTTCAAAAGTAGCAAATGGCAACTCCTTGTTTTTCAGGTAGTAAGTAAGTATTTGATCCACTTGCCCATTGTTGTCAAAGTCAGAAACATACATCTGGACAGGTTCGGATGGGGTAGGGTGAAAGCGGCTGTTTGTGCCGAGATTGCCCGCCAAAATGTCAAGGTCACCGTCGCCATCAAAATCAAAAGGCTGGGCAAAATTCCACCAGCCGGAAAGATCATTCAACTGCTTTTTTTCAAAAAAACCAGTCTTGTTTAAAAATACGGTAATCGGTTCCCATTCAATGGCAAGCAGTAAATCTTCGTCCCCATCCGCATCCAGGTCGGCCCAGACACCATTTTTTACCAATCCGGCAAGATGGAGACCGCCACCAATTTTTTGCGCAACCTCTTCAAAGATTCCGTTCCCTTTGTTTTGAAATAAAAATGATGTGGGCGTAAGGCCATAATTCCATGGCTGGGCGCGTGCACCAATGAAGACATCCACCAACCCATCTTTATTAAAATCACAAGGAAGCACACAAGAGGCCGTGGCAAATGCTGCTGGAAAATTGCGCCGTTCAAAACTCCCCTTTCCATCGTTGAGGTAATAGTGTTGCTTCATGGCCTCATCCTGGATTCTCCACTCATTGCCTCCGGCTGCCACGATTAGATCGAGGTCGCCGTCGTTTTCGATATCCACAAAAACAGCGCCTACATCCTCAAATATGCTGTCGTTCAAAATCGCCGAAGGCGTTTGCAGCGTAAACGTGCCATTCTTCTGCTGAACGTAAAGAGCACTTTTTTCAAACTTGGCGGAGCCGAAAAAAACATCATCCAAACCATCTCCATTTACATCGCCCACAGCAAGTGCAGGGCCTTCTGCCGACACCATGTGGGGGATGAGCGCTTCGCGGTTAAACTCGATAAACGGGTTTTCAACGTGGGTAAAATCAAGCCCCGATGTTTGGGTTATATCCTTGAATATGAATGGATTGACGGCTTTTTTTCTTAAAATCGAAAAGTCAAAAACGGGCAAACCAGGCCGCCAGGAGAGGGCCAAAGTGCTATTAAATTTTAAATCATTTAGTCGCTCAAACGTTCGGTCGGGCCAGATTACAAACACCGAATCTACCGAACTCAATTCGCCCATACCAATGTGCAACGGCGTCAGGGAACTCGACTGATAACCGCGCACCGGGTAAAATTCCTCTACCTGTCTTTCACCGTTTTTCTTAAATATTGCCACTCGAGTTCCGATGGCGTTGAGATTTTTGGGCGAACCCTTTAAGTTAAAAGAAAGAAAGGCATTGGGACTGCTGCCTTGCTCGCGGTCCAGATTTTTATACACGAATGGTTCGTCTTCGATGTTGTTGACTACCATGTCCAGATCGCCATCGTTGTCCAAGTCAGCCGTGATGGCGCCATTGGAAAAGCTTGGCTGGTCGCCACTGATTTTTTCCTTCCAATCTTCAAACTTCAAATGACCGTTGTTTTGGAAGAACTTGTTGGGCAGTTTGATTCGAGGCATTTTTTCCACGATAGCAAGTTTATCTTGCTGATTACCACCCTGTTCTCCTTTGTTCTCCTGAAATTTCATGAAATCTACATCATTCATGCGTCTGGGAATGCCATTAGATATAAAAAGGTCTTTGTAACCATCCGAATCAAAGTCTGCAAATAGGGGAGACCAGGACCAATCGGTGGCGCTCACCCCTGCGAACTGTGCGATTTCTTGAAAATGGCCAGTGCCGTCGTTCAATTGCAGCGCATTGCGTGCATACTGGTTTTGATACCCATAACCGAGTTTCATCTGATACACCGCAAAGCCGTCTTCGCCGAGGGAGGCTTTCAGAATTTGCGGGTCTTCGGGCTCCATATCAAGTGAAATGAGGTCATTCCAGCCATCGTTGTTGATGTCCGCGATGTCCACGCCCATGGAAAACCGGCTGGTGTGCTGGATAGCATCCGCGAGCGACTCTTTGAAGGTGCCATTGCGCTGGTTGATGTAGTAATAGTCGTTTTCGTGAAAATCATTGCCAATGTAGATATCCGGCCAGCCATCCAGATTCAGGTCGCTGATGCCGATTCCCAGTCCATATCCAATGACGGTGCTTTGGATACCTGATTTTTCAGTTATATCAACAAATTTCCCTCCCTTGTTTTCCAGCAACTTATCACCTGAAAGCGGATGAATTGTGCCTTCAAACTGCTTCCGAGGCCCAAAAGTGCCATTTTGGTGGAGCGAATGATTGAGTTGGTACAGGTCCAAGTCACCGTCAAGGTCGTAATCAAAGAAAGCGGCCTGTGTACCAAATCCAATCAAGTCAAGTCCCCATTCAGCGGCTTTTTCGGCAAAAACTGGGATGCCATTTTCAATTTTCTGGCAAATAAGTAGTCGGTTTCGCCCTTTAATGGCTTTGTAATCACCTACCTGACTGATGTAGAGGTCGAGCAGGCCGTCATTATTGATGTCTACAACAGAAGCGCCTGTTTTCCACACAACCCCGCTTGGCAGGCTTGGATTGATGTTTGCCTGTTGGCTCACATCCCGAAAATTCAAATTACCCTCGTTCAAAAAGAGTTTGTCCGGCCCCATGTTGGATGTGAAAAACAAATCAATGAGGCCGTCTTGGTTGAAATCTCCTGCTGCCACGCCCCCGCCATTGAAGAAGTACATGTAGTTGAACACGTTGATTTCGGCGCTTTGTTTGGGCGTGTTGTCAAAATCTAACCCAGTCACGTCTTTGCGAAGGAGTTGGAATTTGGGTGGGCTGCTCTCTGGCCCATTGCAACAAAGAAAAAGAAAAAGTATTGGAAAAGAGAATTTTAGCATGTGGTCATTTAAACAAAAACAGTCTGGGTTTCTCTCCGTTCACGGTAGCCAACAAGTGTTTTTTGCCTTTGATGTTGAGCATTGCCAGGGTTTTTACATCGCCACGTACGAAAAACCCAGAGGAGCGGTTTCCTACCCATTCAAAGTTTCC
>JBBQSW010000105.1:0-10054 GCA_038213575.1 Chitinophagales bacterium
CTTAAGGAATTTAACCACCACGAAGTGGTTGAATTTGAATAGCCTCCGATGCAATCGGGGGAAATATAAGCAATGGTAACAACCCCGAATGGGGTTGAATATATTCTAAACGCACATTCAACCCCATTCGGGGTTGTTACAATCACGCCCTTCCTCCCCGAATTTTATTCGGGGCTATTCATGTTTGACCCTTTCAGGGTCTTAAGTCAATGACATTGCCGTGAAGGGGGTATAACCGGTGTAACCGGCAGTTGACACAGATTTTTGAATGCTCCCGATCAGAATGCCTTTGTCCACCAATCACCAATCACCAATCCACCAATCCACCAATCACCAATCCACCAATCACCAATCCACCAATCACCAATCCACCAATCCACCAGTCACCAATCCACCAATCACCAATCCACCAAAAAACCAAAAAACCAATCACCACAATCTAAAAGCGGGCGAAGGTAAAAAGGAAGGAAGGTTTTCGGATAAAAAAATCCCCCGACGTGTTGCAGATGCTGCACATCGGGGGATCTAAAAATTAGGAATCGAAATTTTGAAATCATTCCACAGGCGGAGGCGGGTTTTTACGCTCATAAAAATAGGCCCCCAACAAGCCCGCGCCTCCAAAGAATGCAATCATAGCGAAAAAGATACCCGTGTTGCTATCACCTTCTAAATCAAAGATATTGGTGATAATGATGGCAAGCATCAAGCCCAAGCCGGCACCTACGAAAAGCAGACCGTTTTTCAAGGTTTGCGATGGGTTGGTCTGACGACGGTTGCGCTTGTGGTCGGCAGGGTTCATGCCCTTTTCTATCATGGACATCTTTACCTTACTTTCAAGATAAACGATTGCAACAACCATCAAAAAAGCCGCAACGGGAACAACGAATGCAATAGAATCCATAATCGAAATAATTTTTTGTGAATGAAAAGTGGTTTTTGTTTCCAATGCACACTATGACAGCGGTGTTGAAAAAGAGGTTACAACGAAAGGAAAACATTTTGGACTTTGAACCTGGACCAGCGCGTTCCAAGTCCAACGTCTAAACTCCAACGTCCAACGTCGCCGATTCCAAAACTCCCATCCCAAAAAGCGCAAAATCATACTTCACCGGATCGGCAGGGTCGAAGACGCGAAGGTTTTCAGTGAGTTCCAGTACGGATTGCCAATCGGTTTGTTTGCGTTGCAAAAGGCCCAATCTACGCGCCACCCGCTCCACATGTACATCAAGCGGGATAAGCAATTGTGCAGGGCTGATATTTTGCCAAAGGCCAAAATCTACGCCAGCATGATCTTTCCTAACCATCCATCGGAGAAACATATTGAGCCGCTTGCAGGTGCTGCCCCGTGCAGGGGTGGCCACATGTTTACGGGTTCGATTCGGCGCAAAAGGATGGTCGAAAAAATCATTGTGGAAACCTCGAAGCGCGTTTTCTACGGTCTGATCCCCGGAATTCAGGTGCCGAGCAAATGCCGTCTCAAGCGAGGTGTTCTTTTGATAATATTGTTGAAAAAATTCCAAAAACCAAAGCGTGTCGGTGGCCTGAAAAGTGCGGTGTTTGAACGCCTCAAATCGCGCTCGGTCATGCTCCTGGTGGTTGAGTATAAAATCGTGCGGCGCATTGTCCATCAGTTCTGCCAGGCGGTTGGCACTTTGGATGATGGTTTTTCGCTGCCCCCATGCAAGTGTAGCGGCCCAAAAGGCCATGATCTCTCGGTCTTGTAATTTCGCAAAACGGTGCGGAATAGAGATCGGGTCGGCAGCAATGAAGTCCGGCCTGTTGTACCTGGCTGCGGCAGCATCCAGCAAATCTTTCAGCGTTGAAGTATGCAAGTTCAATGGTTGTGGCATATTGGGATAGTCAATGGTCAACGGTTCTCCTCGATGTGCAGCAAAATGCGTTGTTTCCTGCGCTCCACTTTTTGGACAATTTCGTGAAAAAACCAATCACGGTTTTTGTCGGCGGAATGGCTCAGTGGAGTAGCTTTTGCTGTAATGCTGTCAAAAAAATTTTGAGTGTAGTCGCACAATCGAGCGTCTGAACTTTTCAAAAAATTGGGGGTACAGTAGCCCGTATAAGCCATTCGACCCACATCGGAGGTAATGAGCGCGGCGATGTTGGCGTACACCATTTCGTTGTAAAACAGGTTGAATGGAGCATGCCCTGCTCCAGGGCTTTCGCCGATATTGAACTTAAGCCCTGCAGCGGTCATGGCTTTCATGTGGATAATCCAGTCTTGGAGTCGGTCAATAAGCACCAACGCATCGTTGGTGTCACGAAACCCCCCAGCGTACACATGGTATTCAATTTGAGCCAGTGAGTTGTCCATGATCTGAGTCGTCCAGAGTTCGGTGCCGGGCAGCCTGAGATAGTTTTGGACGGTAATCTGGCTCTCGCGGATGACGGGTTGGTTAATGATATCGAAGGAAAATTGTCGGTCGCGCAGCCATTCAAGATTCCAGGTGGTGCGACCCCAGAGGTATAGTTTAAATGCGATGAGTTCAGGAAACAGGCAATAGGTGAACAGCGGCAATTCCGACGATGTATAGTAAAGGTGTGCGTTGGGCATCTTGTTAATCTGCTCAAGGTCTCCGTTCAGTGCGGAAAAATAATCAGAAAAACTGCTGATCTTACGCGAAAAGGCATTGAAATCGAATACCACGTTGTCGCTCTGACCGATTATCAAAGTATCCAGCGAAATACGGTAATGCCGGGAAAGCAGCGCCAGTTCTTGGGGCAAAAGGGGGGTGTCGCCTCGAAGTCGGCGGTAAATCGGGTCTTTGGCGAGGTTGAGCAAATCGCACAATGCATCTACTGCGTCTGCCCGGCGAGCGAACCGACTGAGAATGATTTCGAAGATTTGGTCTTGTATTGTAGGCTGAAGCATGGGCCTGATTGATATTTGAGGAACGGGTGAATACCTAAAGCGTGATGATGTCTTAGCCTTCATTGGTTTTGTAGCGGGGAAAAGTAGACAGTTTTTGAAAATGCATTGCTAAAATAAAAAATCCGCGCTTTTCACCGACCTTTGCGCCCCAAAACACAACCATGACAAAAGCACTCCTCCTACTCGAAGACGGCACCCTTTTTCGCGGCAAAGCCGCCGGAAAAATCGGCACCACCACTGGCGAAATCTGTTTCAATACCGGGATGACGGGTTATCAGGAAATTTTTACCGACCCTTCCTATACCGGACAAATTCTGGTCGCCACCAATGTACACATTGGCAATTACGGCATTCATAATGATGAAATGGAAAGCGACAGCATTAAGATCGCAGGCTTTATCTGTCGTAATTTCAATATTCCGTTCAGTCGCCTTAATGCCCATCTCAGCATTCAGGATTATTTTGAGCAGCAAGGCCTAGTGGCCATTCACGATCTCGACACCCGCGCCATCGTGCAGCATATTCGCGAGCGCGGCGCGATGAACTGCATTATTTCGTCCGAAATTGAAGATTTGGATGAATTGAAACGCCTGCTTGCGGCTACGCCCAGTATGGAAGGGCTCGAACTTTCAAGCAGTATAAGCACCCGAGAACCTTATTTCATCGGCAACCCCGAGGCAAAACACCGCGTGGCTGTGATGGACTTTGGCGTAAAAAAGAACATCCTCCGCTGCTTCGACCAACGGGATTGCTACCTGCAAGTCTTCCCCGCCAAAACTGATTTTGAAACCGTAAAAAACTGGAAGCCAACCGGCTATTTCCTGTCCAATGGTCCCGGCGACCCTGCTTCCATGCCCTACGCGGTAGAAACAGTGAAAAAAATGCTTTCAGACGGGAAGCCGCTTTTTGGCATCTGTCTAGGCCAACAACTGCTCGCGCTGGCCGCCGGTTTGCCCACATACAAACTTCATCATGGACACCGCGGACTTAATCACCCGGTGAAAAACCTTCGCAGCGGACGGAGCGAAATCACCAGTCAGAATCACGGTTTTGGAGTACTCGAACAAGCGGTGTACGATTCGCCCAGCATCGTAGAAGCCACACACCTCAACCTGAACGACAACACGGTAGAGGGTATGCGGCTGAAAAACAGCCCGGCATTTAGTGTGCAGTACCACCCAGAGGCCAGTCCTGGGCCGCATGATGCGCGGTATCTTTTTGATGAATTTGTGGGGATGATGTAAATATAGCAAAAGCCAATAGTGTAAAAACCAAAAGTGTAGTTTTGCGAGGTTGCTCAACGAAAAATAAAATAGATGTCTTTTGTCAGAACTCTCGGAAAAGGTAAGTCTCAAATAATCAAGGATTTAGCATTTTGTTTCCTTCTTGAAAATCAACTCCCAAATGCAGAAAAAGCATTCTCAGACTTGTTCATCGAGTTTGATGTACGAGTCCGTCAAGTAGACAACAAGATAACAAGGGAGGCATTGAGCAATGTACACGGCGATTGGTACGAATGGTTATTGGCGATAGCTGCATGGAATTTTTATTGCCAAAATCCAAATAGTAATCTTGCCGTTTTGTTGCCCAACGTGGCACAATTTGATGTGGCAACTTTGTATGAAAAGCGTTTGAATAACTTGATTGTTGATCTAAAAAAGAAAGTTTCTGAGGTGTCTTCAGTCCATTTGATTACTTCCAACCCTGATTTTGTAATAATAAATAAAGCGTTGGCAAATGAAATACTTGACAATCCAACAGAAATAAAGGAGGTAACCCCAGAAAGTCTAAAAGGACTTGAAGGCGTTTATAAAAAGTTCATTGACAAGTGCAATTTTGAGCAAATTGAAGGCTACATTGCAGTAAAAACTTCACTCAGACCGGATAGGCGTTTGCAGATTTCTCATGAGGGAAGCCTAATGAAAGCCTTGTATGCACACTTGCAAACGAGAGAATGGATAACCGCACCCAAAGGATTGAAATACTATGCAATTGCAACTAAAATAGCAGGCTCTGACAGGAATGCACTAAAAACGGTCGCAACTCATTCTTTAACAACTGTTTTCAGTTTGCCACAGGCAGCAGTTGATGAGGTATATAAAGTCAATACGCTTGAACAAGCAGGTCAGACTTTTTCCTCAATTCTAAGTTAGAAGATATTTGTTTTCTGAGGGCCAAGCCTAAAGCTTTGGCAAGCCCGGGCGGAACAGCATTTCCTATTTGCTTACCACCGCTTACCAATGTGATATTAGAACGACCACTTGTTTTAAATTCCCAATCAATTGGAAAATCTTGGAGGATTGCCATTTCAATTGTATTCAATCCTCTATCTTCAAATGGGTGAATATACATTCCTTTTGCGCAATTGTATGCGGCAGTTCGGATAGTTACTGATGGAAAGTCAGCAATCAAACGACCAAAAGTATCATTGCCCTGATGTTTTCCTGTTTTCCAACACTCTGGGCGTAATTCCATCGGAAGAACCTTGAAATTTTTGCCTTGTTCGATGTAAGTCATCCTTTCGCGAACAATTGGAGATACGCCCATAACTGCATAATCCTTTCTATTTTGATAGTCCTTTGGCAACTTAGAAAACGCTTGACTAACTGTAACCCATTTTTGAGGTTGTTCTTGAGGCATTGCATCTAATTCGGAAACGAATTGTTTCCAGGATTTTTCATCTTTTGTATGTGTAGGCAGCGGGAACGCAGGGCTTTCAGCATCTTTGACCCCGATCAATATAAATCTTTCCCGGCGTTGAGGCACTCCATAGTTGGCAGCATTCAAAAGCGAATATGATAAACCATATCCAGACCCTTTGAATTGGTCGAACATATATTGAAGGATATTTGAGTGCTTGCTTTGGGTTATTCCAGCAACATTTTCAAAAACAAATGCTTCGGGTTCAATGCCTTTAACCATCCGGACGAATTCAGCGAATAGGTCTCCATTTTTTTCATCATTTTCACCTTGCTTCTTACCAATATTGCTGAAAGGTTGGCAAGGAGCACCGCCTACAACCAAAGCTACCTTACCTTTTTGCAAACCAGAAAATTCAAGCAGTTCGTCAACTTCAATGTCTCGTATATTTCCAGGTTGGCGTTCAAGCATTCGACCATCTTCGATTTTCAAAGGTTCATCAAATAAAAGCCATTCCGGGCGATTGTGCCTAAGTGTTGTTCTGCAATTCAGGTCATTTTCAATGCAAACGACCGTACGAAACCCAGCTTGCTCCAAACCAATATCCAAGCCGCCAGCACCGGAAAATAGGCTGACTACGGTATATTCCATGCCGTTCAATCTTGCATCATGTTCGGAGATTTGGGTGTAACTTAATCCGGTTTTATTGTTTTTGTAAATCATAAACGGCCTTCTTTTTGGTAATGTAAATTGCACGAGGCTCTTCGACCATATCAGCTGATATTTCTGGGCAGAAAGACTTGCATCCAATTGCAACAAGACATTGAATAAGAAAAGCAGCACTAAACGTGCCTCTTGACATTTTACTCTCAATGCTCGCTTTGGTTTCTTCTACTCCTATGTCTGCCAATAAAAAAACAAGTTGTTCATAGGTAATGCCCCGCCGAACAATTTCTGATTTGAGCAGACGCTTTATTTTGTCGTTCCAATCAATTGAGTCCATGGGGCAAAAATACAGATAACCGGCATATATGCAAATAAAAGATCAAAAATAATAATAAATTCGCATAAATTTTTTGAATTAAGCTTTTCACCAAGACCGACAGAGAGAACTGCACAATACTGATGCCCAAGAAAAGGATGTTACGAGTTCCCCAAAAATTCTCACCTTTAGCAGATGATGAAATTCAACTCGCCCGCTGCACTGCCTTATCATACTTACAACAGTCTATTTTTGAGCCTGCCCTTCGATGAGATTGCAGAGACAGGCACCCTGTTGGCCCTATTTTCCCAACATTGTGAGGCCGGGTATAAGATTGGCAAAAGCCCGCAAGAGCTCGTGGAGTCCTTTTGGAACGAATATGCCGCTGAGCTGGACGAGGAAGCCCGGCATAAACTACTGCGTTATTTCATCCAATACATTGAACGTCAGGTGGTTTTATTCGATTCCGTGGAAGACTCGCTCTTTGAACAAACCCACGAAATGAACGGTCCCGGCTCAATGAAATACCTCATCAATAGCCATGATTCGGAGGTTGTGCGGGCTGCGTTGATTGAAAAAATCCGTCATTTCAGCCTGCGCCTGGTGCTTACGGCCCACCCCACGCAGTTTTATCCGGGTAAAGTGCTCGGTATTATCAACGATCTGGGCAAAGAAATCCACAACCATCATTTGGAAAACATCCGGTTGCTGCTCATGCAATTGGGCCGGACAACGCTGGTGAACCGCGAAAAACCCACGCCCTACGAAGAAGCACTCAGCCTGGGTTGGTACATGGAGCATGTGTTTTACCATGCTCTTCCAGATGTTTTATACCAGATACTGCTCGAATTGGATCAGGATGTCACCACTTTTGAAAATCCTCGCCTGCTTGCGCTTGGTTTTTGGCCGGGTGGCGACCGTGACGGCAACCCTTTTGTAACCGCCGATACCACCCGCCTCGTGGCCGAGCGCCTGCGAGATGCCGTGTTGCGCGGCTACTACCGAGATATCAAACAATTGAAACGCCGCCTTACATTCCGGGGCGTGGAAGAGATTATCGCAGGGGCAGAAATAAAAATTTACAACGCGCTTTACCAGCCCGAAAAAAAGGAAGGGTACGCCCGGTGTCAGGATCTGCTGGACGAGCTGATGTTGGCCAGAACCAAATTAGTTTCAGACCATCAGGCACTTTTTCAGGAAGATTTAGATCGTTTTATCCTAAAAATTAGGGTGTTTGGATTTCATTTTGCAAGTCTGGACGTTCGCCAGGACAGCCGGAAACACGGCGAAGTGTGGCAGGCGATCATGCAAAACTGGCATGAAAAGCCACATGGTTACAATGCCGACGAGTTTTTGCAAGGCGACGAAAACACCCAGATCAATCGCCTGCTCAGTACGCACCATGCCCTGGACGAAAACGATTTCTCTGACCCTTTTGTCAAAGAAACCATTCGCTCATTCACCGCTATCCGTGATATTCAGCAGAAAAACGGCGAACTTGGCAGCCACCGCTACATCATCTCCAATTACCAAAGTGCCCTCAACGTGGCTGAAGTGCTGGCCTTGGCGAATTTGACCTGGCAGAACAGTGATCAAAGCCCATCGCAAGAGGCTGATGCAATTCCACTCGACATTGTACCGCTTTTCGAAACTATTGACGACCTGGCCCGTTGCGGCGACATCATGCGGCAACTGTACACCAACACCTACTACGCCGCGCACCTTGCCAGTCGCGGCCAGATACAGCAAATCATGCTCGGCTTTTCAGACGGCACCAAGGACGGCGGCTATCTGCGCGCCAACTGGAGCATCTACCGGGCCAAGGAAGAGCTCACCCGTGTCAGCCGCGAACTCGGCATCACCGTCATCTTCTTCGACGGGCGCGGCGGACCTCCCGGAAGAGGCGGCGGCAACAACGCCAGCTATTATGCGGCGCACGGACAAGACATTGAAAATCGGGCTATTCAGGTCACGATTCAAGGTCAAACCGTGAGCAGCACTTACGGCACTATTGCATCTGCTAAATTTAATATTGAGCGTTTACTGAGCGCTGGTTTGGAAAATCATTTGGACCGAAACCATGCTCGCGACCTCAGTCAGGAGGACAGGCTCCTGCTGGACGATCTCGCAGATGCCGCTTACGAGGCGTATTTAAAACTAAAAAATCACCCCAATTTCGTACCCTATCTGGAAAAAATGACTCCCCTGAAATGGTATGGAGACAGCAACATAGCCAGTCGCCCCACCAAACGCAGCGGTGATGGCGGAATGAAATTTGAAGACCTGCGCGCTATTCCATTTGTGGGCGCCTGGGCGCAAATGAAGCAAAACGTGCCCGGCTATTACGGTCTCGGCAGCGCAATGGAGTCTTTTTTAAAAAGCCGTGGAAACGAAATGCGTCGCCTTTACAAGCATTCCTTGTTTTTCCGCACCCTGCTTGAAAATTCGATGCAGTCGCTTTCTAAATCCAATTTTGATGTGACGCGCTATATCGGAGAACACCCGCAGTTTTCGGAGTTTTGGCACATGCTTTACGACGAGTACGAACGGACTTTGCGCAGTCTGCAAGCGATTTCAGGGGAGAGCGATCTGCTTGCTGAAAACATCGCCTCAAAAAACAGTATCAGCCTTCGGGAAGATATTGTTTTGCCGCTCATTACGATTCAGCAGTTTGGTTTGCAAAAACTTCAGGCTGAAAAACTTAGTCCCGAAGCCCATGAAATGTATCGGAATTTGGTGTTGCGGGCCATGTTTGGGATTATCAATGCGGCGCGGAACGCGGCTTGAAATCTGCTTTTTATTTCGCACAGATGCTGCGCAGATATCTGTGTAACCTCTACGCTATGCAGGGGAAGCAGAAGGTTCAACCCTATAAACATTAATTTCGATATGAAAATTGAACTACGAAGATTGAACGAAGCCGTTCATTTTGAATGCACTACAGAAGAGGGGCTGCGCACCGAAACCGACGGCTCAACCGATGTGGGCGGTGAAGGCAAGGCACCCCGCCCGATGCAACTTTTGCTGATGAGCCACGCCTCCTGCAGCGCCATTGACGTGGTGCATTTGCTCAAAAAAATGCGTCAGCCGCTCACTGACATCCGGGTGGAAGCAGACGGCGAACGCGCCACCGGCGAGGTGCCTTCCGTTTTTCGAAAAATCCACCTGCATTACATATTAACAGGAGATTTGGACGAAAAAAGTGCCGAAAAAGCCATCCGTCTTTCTGTGGAAAAATACTGTTCCGTCGGGGCCATGTTATCCAAAACGGCTGAAATAACTTGGTCGTTTGAAATTGTTCGGTGATTGGTGGACTGGTGACTGGTGATTGTTAATTTAATTGATGGCAAGGGAGTGTTCAGAAATCTGTGTTTGGAGATTTAATCTTCAAATTTATATGCGTATGCCCTGTCCCCTTCAGGTCAATGTCATTGACTTAAGACCCTGAAAGGGTCAAACATGAATAGCCCCGAATGAAATTCGGGGAGGGCGTGTGTGTAACAACCCCGAATGGGGTTGAATGTGCGTTTAGAATATATTCAACC
>JBBQSW010000106.1:0-9948 GCA_038213575.1 Chitinophagales bacterium
CCTGGTATGATTACATCGCCGAACCCACACTCGCCGATGCAATCCTCGACAGACTTCTAAACAATGCGCATCGGTTTGATCTGAAAGGTGAATCACTCCGTAAAAAATCTTCTCCGAAAATAAAGTAGTTTTAACCCTTCAGATCTCTCATCCTAATAGGGGGTCAATATGCCCCGGAATGAGGGGGGCAATATCACCGGAATAATCATGGGGATACTAAAAAATCGTATTTACCTTCTAAATCGGTATTCCTAAATAATATGCAGTACCCAATTTATAAAAACGTTATTGACAAGTATACAACTTTTTTCCGACATTTCCAAATTTTCGGACTAATATTTTTCCAAAACAACAATTTTCATCATTAACTTTTGAATAAAGTTATCCATGAGCCATAAAATAAAAATGCCCATGACGAGATCACAGGCAATTAAAACAACCCTTGGGTAATGAAATCAGGAATAGCAAGCACTATTCCATGACCCCTATACGGCGCAAATAAACCTCCTCTGCTAATGCAACAGCCTGAACAATCTCATCCGTTACATCCAGCCCCATCTTTTTACACATCCGTGTAGTTTGGTCAATGTCTTCCCCGTCTGCAAGAAACTTCATTTCCAAAACAATGTAAACGTCATTGCTTGTCAATCGCAATTTTAAGTCTGGTGCTAAGTTCTCATGGGTTACACGAGCCGCCTCGTCTTGATCGTAGATGATATTTGCCATTTAAGTAAAGTGATGTTTGATTCAAAAAATCTTATTACAGGGTTCCAGCCTCAAAAGTATGCCAAAGTATATGTTGATTTGAGGGTCATTTGATTTGAGTTACACCAATTGCCTTGCCACCTCCACCCGCAAAATAGAACCCACCTTCTTTCTTCAAAATGGGAGCATAAGTGAATGTGTGGATTCCATGTTGAGGTTCGATGTAGATGGTTTTGAGGTGCTGAATTTTGATGCAGCACCTCGATTTCCATTCCTCTTGATATTCTCGCACCATTTCAATTGCTTCTGATTCTGTTGTACCGTCTGGAAGACTAACAGGGATGTAAACAGTAGGCATGATCCGAACGATAAAGTTTTTGGGATACACGGGAAGGGACAGCGCATGTTCAAACTCTTCCATATCAAGTTCTTGTACACAAGTCAATACTTCTGATTGAACTTCGATTTCTTCAAAATACTTCACCGGAATTTTGCCTTCCAGTTTTTGCCATGCTTCAATCCTTTTCAGAAACTTGGGAAAGGAATTTTCAGCATATCCAATGCTTTGAGCCAGTTCCTTCAACCGTTCTTTTCGAGATTTGCGAATGTCGGTCGAGCAAAAGGTCTCAAATCTTTGTTGGAGGTAAGATATTGTATGCCGGAAAGGGATGTAACCTTCAACAGAAGTGTACTTATTTTGAGTTAGAAAGGACTCGATGAGGTTCATGAATTCCCAGATTTAAATTCTTCACAAGTATAAGGGTTTTAGGCAAGATGCAAAGAATGTTTAGCCCATGAAAGAAAAATATGATATGCTTATCGGATTTTCACATATATGAAGTGCTGCTAATCAGTTTGGCATATTTTGGACTTAATTGATGTTCCTTTCATTTCAATCTAGTATTTTTGTTCTCATAATCAGCACGATATGGAAGCAATCGCCAATTCAAAATCCATCCCCAAAGGCTCCGCTGCATCCGGCAGGTTCTTTTTGATTGCGGCTATCCTTGGCGGTTTAGCCCTCGGATTGCCAATTTATTATACCCAAAACCCTCAGGAGATTCAGGACAGCCGCCTGAACATGGAAAAAAGTAGCGGGAAAAATGGCAAACACGCCAACCCCAAAGCCCGCGAGAGTGCCGAAAAGGAGTTCCAGAAGGTTAAGGAAGAATTGCAGCAATGGGACAGAAAGCCCAACAAAACGCCGGAAGACAAAGATTTCATCAAGAAACTCCGAAAAGCACTTGAAAAACTCCGCCAAAAGAAGGATTTTAGCGGTGAAAACCATTCACAGAAACCCAAAGGCTTCTAATATGCCCATCTACACATTCATAACAGAATTTCAAGGCGGCACCTATATCAACCAACAGCAGGCCGATGACTTACGAGCAGCCTGTTTCCTATGGAAAGCAGAGATTGCTGGTGGCGGGTATGTACCACACCTCAATAATAGGGCATTTTCCAAAGCGTTTGATGCTGATATTGATGAGTTGCCCCCCATACCTTTGGACGAACTGCGAAATGTTTGGCTTTTTCACCTGATGCTGGGAGATGATTTGCTGGATTTACACATCGTTCAGACAGACACTTCCCCAGCGTATGCTGAAACTCACCCACTTGGCCACGTATAGCCGATAGTCCAATGCTACACGATGAAGAGAAGGAGAACCAGATTGGCTCTCCTCTTTTTTTATTCCGTGACCCGTTCATTCGCTGCATCTATGACCTCATTGTTATAATAGTCAAGGTAGATGCCCGTGACTTGACTGCCATACTCATGCCCCAATGCTTCGGCGATGAGGTCTTTGGAATATCCCAGTGATTTTGCGATGGTCGCCCATGAGTGGCGAGACACATAAGTAGAGAGGTTTTCACGGATACCCGCCATTGCAGCCATTTTTTTCAGGTCAATATTGCAATACTTGGAGCCTTGGCGGGTATGGTACATTTCTTTCACCAAATCACCCAAGACAACTTTTGGCAGGATCGGCAGTATATATGGTGTGCTGTTTTCCGTAGACCGATACTGCTCCAATATCTGCAAGGCTTTTTCAGTGAGTTTGATGTTGTAAATCTTCCCCGTCTTTTTACGTTTGTAAACCACCCTGCCGTCCTGAATATCCGTCCATTTTAAATAGGAAAGGTCTACGAACGAAATCCCAATCAAGTTGAAGGAAAGAAGGAAGTAATGCTGACTGTGCCATATCCGAGTCCCAACGGGCAATTCAAGCATCTCCAATTTTTGGATGATCTCTTTGCCAACCGCTCGTTTCTGGGTGCTTTCATGGCTGATTCTAAAATCATCAAAAGGATAATCCTGCCGCGCTACCACTTTGGCTTTAATCGCCTTGTTGTAAATCGTGCGGACGGTACGAAGGTAGAAGGCAATCGTATTTTGTTTCACCCCCTTGCAGAGGAAGCCCGTTTGAAAGTCTTCCAGAAAATCAAAGTTGATGTCGGAAAATTTTAGTCGGGTATGACCAAAGTAGGTTTCCAGTCTTTTCAGGGTATTCTCATAGGCCCGTGCATTGCCCACCTTGCCCCCCATTTTCAAACGGTCTACCCATGTTTACCCGTACTCAAAAAACGTAGGCAAAACCTCTTTCTTTCCTTTGATGGCTTTTGTCAGTTTTGGAAGGTCAATCTGTTGTTCTGTCAATTCCAGCCCGATGAGGCGACCTTCCAACGCTGTATACTTTTTCTTGATGCTGTGGTTGAGCAGTTTGTGGTTGGGATGTGTCTTTCGGATTTCTCTGCCCGTTTCATCCCAATCTTCTGCCCGTAAGAAAACACCCGTTGTGAGATAAGTGCTTTTCCGATTTTGGATGATTCTTAGGATTAAAGGGTAGGTGCCGTCTTTTTTTTGCCGACGCTTGTCCAGCACGATGTTGATAGTTGCCATAAAATCAATGAGTTATGGCAGTTTGACCACAAATGAATTTGCAAGCAATTTGCAAGCATTTACTTCAAATTTCACTTTCAGCCAACAAAAAATGGATTATTCTAATGCATAAACCCTTGATAATCAATCTATAATCTGTGCGGGAGGGGGGACTCGAAGCCCCACACCCTTGCGGGCGTACGCACCTGAATCCCGATTATTCGGGACTGCCAATTCAGCCATTCCAAAATAAAAAAGGCAACCCTCATGGGTTGCCTTAATTATCTGTGCGGGAGGGGGGACTCGAACCCCCACACCCTTACGGGCGTACGCACCTGAAACGTATGCGTCTACCAATTCCGCCACTCCCGCAAATAGATTTTAATAACACCCTGCGGCGTACGCACCTGAATCCCGAATACTCGGGACTACCAATTCCGCCACTCCCGCAAACAGGTTTTTCAAAAGAAACGCAAAGGTAAAGCGGTTTGGCTTTTTCGCAACTCTTTCCCCCTACTTTTGCCAAAAATTTCTCTGTCCATGAAGACACTTGCTCGATTTTTCCTTCTGCTTTCCTTTTCGGCTCTTTGTGTGCAAATGGAGGCCCAAACAGTGACCATCGGTGAAATGCGCCCTTATCTGGATACCCTTTCTGTGGAACAAAAAGTGGAACTGCTCGAATATATGCGTCACCTCGGATCGAGCATTGATCGGGAGGTTGCACAATCTTATTTGCAACTCGACAAAAGCAAGCAAGACCTCGCTTTGCAATACATCCGGCTGCAACTTTTGAAAAAGCAAGGAGAAACAGACGACCGCACTACCGTGCGTTGGGCACAGGATACCATTCAACTTGGTGAAGTAAAGGAAAGCGATGTGATTATCGATTCGTTTTTGGTCACCAACACTGGGGCAAAACCTTATATCATCAAAGACGTGAAAGCCACCTGCGATTGTACGGTTCTCCGCCGTCCGACTTACCCGCTGATGCCCGGAGAAACGGCCGCGATACGGGTCGAATTTGATCCCAGAGGCAAGATTGGCCGAACCACACCGGGTATTGTGATCTATGACAACACGCGTCCCAATGGGCGACACATTGTGTATCTCAATGCAGCGGTGGTGCCACGGGTGAAGCCTAAAAATAGTTTGGGGAATTGACACCAGATTTCTGAATAACCCCTAACCAATCACCCCTCATGCCATCCAAACCGCTCTCCCAGCTGTTTTTTTAGTGCATTCATTTCGTCCCGGTACTGTGCCGCACTGATAAAGTCCAGGTCTTTGGCCGCGGCTTTCATTCTCTTTTCGGAGTCGGCCACCATTTTTTCCAACTGACTGCGGGTGGCGTAGGCTACAATGGGTTCGGCGGCAAGGCTAACTTCTTCATTTTCAACGTAAAATTTGGTCGGAGTAATGCCGCGCACATCCAATATGCTACGGGTGGCAAGTATTTGCTCTTTGGTTTTCGATACCGTAGTGGGCGTAATTCCGTGCTCCTCGTTGTAGGCTATTTGGATGCTGCGGCGACGGGTGGTTTCCTCCATGGTATTGCGCATGGCATTGGTGATCTTGTCGGCGTAGAAGATGACCAGGCCATTGGAATTGCGTGCCGCACGGCCCGCCGTTTGGGTGAGCGAGCGGGCATTGCGCAAAAAACCTTCTTTATCGGCGTCCAGAATGGCTACGAGGGAGACTTCGGGGAGGTCAAGGCCCTCGCGGAGCAGGTTCACGCCGATGAGCACGTCGAACTCGCCGAGGCGGAGGTCGCGCAGGATTTCCACCCGTTCCAAGGTCTCCACTTCCGAGTGGATGTAACGGCATTTGATGCCGATGTTGTCAAAATAATTGGCCAATTCTTCGGCCATCCGTTTGGTCAGGGTAGTTACCAGAGCGCGTTCGTTCACGTCTACCCGTTGCTGAATCTCTTCGATTAAATCGTCAATCTGATTGAGCGACGGGCGGACCTGAATGGGTGGATCAAGTAGGCCGGTAGGACGCACAAGTTGTTCAACCACAACACCTTCCGTTTTTTCCAATTCGTAGTCTGCAGGGGTTGCACTGACGAAAATGACTTGATTGATCATGCCCTCAAACTCGTCAAAATTGAGCGGACGGTTGTCCATGGCAGAAGGCAGGCGGAAACCCCAATTGACCAGAGATTGCTTGCGGGCACGGTCTCCGCCCCACATCCCGCGCACCTGTGGAATGGTGACGTGGCTCTCGTCAATGATCATCAAAAAATCGTCCTGAAAATAATCCAGAAGGCAGAACGGGCGAGTGCCGGGTTTGCGTCGGTCAAAGAAACGGGAGTAGTTTTCAATGCCGGAACAATAGCCCAATTCACGGATCATTTCAAGGTCGAAAGAAGTGCGCTCCTTAATACGCCGTGCTTCTGCCGAGCGGCCCTCGCTGATGAAGTACCGTTCTTGCGCATTCATTTCGTCCTGAATACTGTGGATGATTTCAGTCAGGCGATCTTTTGGCGCTACATAGAGGTTGGCAGGGAAAATCGCGGCTGTGTCAACAGGCTCTATGCGACGTCCGGAAACGAGTTCCAAACTTTCAATGGCTTCAATTTCATCGCCAAAAAAAATAATCCGATAGCCCGTGTCGGCGTAGGGCAGGTTGATATCCACCGTGTCGCCGCGCACCCGGAACGTACCGCGTTTGAAATCCGTCTCTGTGCGCGAATACAGGCTGTCCGTGAGGGCGTAGAGGAATTGGGTTTTGGGCATTTTCATTCCCTTCTGCAGTCGAATGATGCCGGTCTTAAAATCATCCGGGTTACCCATGCCGTAGATGCACGAAACCGAAGCCACGATAATGATGTCGCGCCTGCCAGACAACAAAGTGCTGGTGGCTCGAAGTCGGAGTTTATCCACCAACTCATTGATTTGCAGATCTTTTTCGATGTAGGTGTCGGATACAGAAAGATAAGCTTCCGGCTGATAGTAGTCGTAGTACGACACGAAATACTCCACCGCATTGTCCGGGAAAAAACTTTGGAACTCGCCATACAGCTGCGCGGTGAGCGTCTTGTTATGTGTAAGCACCAACGTGGGCCGGTTGAGTTGAGCGATGACATTGGCCATCGTAAACGTTTTGCCAGACCCGGTTACGCCCAATAGCACCTGGGCTTGGTCGCCTTGTTGGATGCCGTTCACCAACTGTTTGATGGCCTGTGGCTGATCGCCCGTGGGCTGATATTCGGAAGTAATTTTAAAGTCCATAACAAGAGGGCAAAAATACTTCGCCGCAACAATTTTTCTATACAAAAAGTTTTGAAAAAAAAGTGTGGCACACCTTTCTAAAAACAACATGAGCCACCCCGGAAACCGGAATGACTCATGTGCAAGTTTATTCTAAAAAATCAGAACGGAAACCGTTCGGGTTTTTAACGTTGTACTACCACGCGGCGGATAGCGGTTTCGCCATCTACCGTTACACGAAGGAAATACGATCCTTGAGCCATGTTGCCGAGGTCAACGTTTTGGCTGAGGTTGCTCAACTTGCCAACATTGAGGCTTTGCAGCGTTTGGCCAAGGGTGTTGAGCACTTCGATGCGCACGTCAGCAGCTGTTGCCAGCGCGAGGTTGAGCGTCAAGATACCAGAAGTTGGGTTCGGGCTGATGACAAACGATTGAATCGAAGCTGGGTCTACCGTGCCGCTCACCAAAATCGTTGCGGATGCCGTTTTTGGCGCCGTGCAAGGATCTGAAATCGTAACGGTGTAAGTTCCCGTTGGGACACCAGTAAGGTTTTGCGTGGTAGCGCCATTGCTCCAGATATAGCTAAAGAAAGCGTTATCGCCGATAATATCACTGATACCACCACCAGGTGTGAGGGTAATAGAACCAGCACCTACGGTTGTAGTGGCTGTGATGGGAGTCGTAACCGGAAGGAAGGCTACGGCAACAGATTCACCCACATAAAAACAACCGTTTGAAATGTCAATGTTGTGCAGGAAGTTTGGCAAGCCACCGTTGTCGCCATTGCCGATTACGACTGGCGTAAAGTAGTAGAGATTGCCAGCCATCATGAACGAACTGTTGTCGTTTGGAACACCAGGCTCATAGACATCCGGAAGTACTTGGAAAGAACCCAAATAGTTCGGGTCATCTGCTGGATACACGCTTGGATCGAGCGGCTGTGCAGATATCGCCCAAGACATACCCGCTACAATCCCTTCATTGGGCAACACAAATCCAGTTGGGTCTATGGTGATAATGTCTGACAATAAACTGTTCCAGCAGAGCACCTCGCTAGCTGCTTCAAAAGTACCTACCGCACCGTCAGCGCAAAGAACACTGGCGACCTTTGTGATTTCGATACAGAATTCGCCTATTGAAATGGGCCCCCCTGAAAGACTAAGATCAAATCCATCAATAAGCATATAATAATTCTGGCCGGGGTCTGTTTGGAGGTCAATACCAGAACGATAGTCTTGGAATTGTGCAAAGCTGAGATCATCGTTGCAGGCTATTTCTGTCAAGTCGCTGCAGTCGTCGCCAGTATAAATGGCCATTTGTGTATCGCCGTCAGTGATGTAGTTGGTAGCATCACAGGGCACGGTTTCGATGTGATACATTTGGCCATCGCCAACAAAGGTGTACCACATGGTATTGTTGAGAATGTCTACCCCTGGATCAACTTCAAGCCAGCAATCAACGCTTGGGTCAGAAGCATCTACCGTAGCGGTAGTATTGTCGTAAATGCCCGTAGTTTGTGTAAGCGGTTGGCCGAAGAAGAGCGTGAGGTCAACAGCAGCATCACAAACATCCACGTTGTACACAAGTGGAGGGAGTTGCACGTACTCCACATCGTCAATGTAGTTTGTGTGGTTGTTGTCAATGCCGTAGAAGTCAATACCGCCCAGATTGTTCGGGTACGCCATTTTGTGAACGTACTGACCATTCACCCAGAGCGTCAAGAGGTTGTTGTCGAGGTCAATAATATGACGCACTTCAAACCACTCATTGCTGGGGTACGTAAATGATGCAAGGCTGGCACCAGCACCAATTTGGATGTTACCAGCGTTGTTGGCACCAAAGAAAGCGTCGAGGTTCCATGCGCCGGCACCGATTGGTACCACATTTTGGATGTTGTAATAGGCTTGCTTGCCAGTCGGGACATAATACATCCACTTCAACTCGTAGCGACCAGTGATCTTGTTTCCAAGTTTAAGCACTACGTCTTGTGGGCCGCCGCCAGCAGCTGTGGTCAGAATTTTGAACGAATTGGGAGCAGAGTTTGCTTGCTCCGTTGAAACGATACCGTCTTCGGTACCCCCGTTTACAGTGCCGCTCCAGGTAGTCCACCAGCTGTTGGCAGCACCATTTTGAGCGAGGTTTTGCTGCGCAAGCTTCTGCGTGGTGTTGTACTGGTTCATGTTGTCGCATACAATCTTGTTAGGATTGATTGCACAAGGCACTACGCAAGGGCTGCAAGAGTTGAAACAAACGGCAGCGAGGGTAATATCTTCCGTGCCTACACTAACTCTGCGGTCAAATCCGCCGACTGTTGGGTTGGCAACGCCACAGGAAGAAAGCGGCAGGCCGTTTTCCACGTTGGCCGGGTTTGGGCCGTTGATAAACCGATAAAGGTAATCTCCAGCGGCCAGTGGCACGGTGTAGGACCATACACCGCCGCCATCATTGGTCATCGGTGCTGGAGACAGGCCATTGATCGTACCGATAATCCACATGCCTGCAGGACTCACATTGATCAACGCTGTATTCACTTTGAAAGTGACGTCGCTAACAGGTGCCACATAATCGTACAATTCGATGTCGTCCAGCTTCCAGCCATACTCAAAGAAACCTTCCCAACGGAATCGAATTTGAACTTGGGCCGAACTGTTGGCTGCCGGGATCGCCATTTCAGTCAAAATGTCGGCTGGCACCGCTGCGCCTTGAGAAACGCCGTAAGAGGGTTGATTGTCAAATACATCGTAGGGCGTCCAGGTAATGCCTCCGTCCGTGCTGACGAGCACCTGTGCAGTTGAACCTTGGAAGTCGGCAAACTGGCTGTGGAAGCGCAGGCCCACGTTGGTGTGGCTGGCACAGTCAATCGGGCCAGAAGTCAGGGTCACATCGTGGTTACCTGCACTGCCGTTGGCATCGGAGTCGAAAAAAGCAAAGCCTGCATTTGAGGTAGGCGATGCAAAGGCCGTGGGAGCTGTAGGAGCAAAACCCATCGGGGCTGCGGTAAGGGTTGACCGAGTCCAGACTTGGGTGCCCACGCCCGTACTGCCAGCAGTCCAAGCATTGAAGGCAGCTTGGCTATTGAAGGTTTCTGACCAGAACTGAGCAGATACGCTCAAGGTACTGGCTAAAAGAAGGAACACTGCAATGAGGTTC
>JBBQSW010000107.1:0-9778 GCA_038213575.1 Chitinophagales bacterium
GGAAGAAAGACTGGTAAACGGTCCCGCTTATCAATCCATCGCCGAGCGGTATCGGAAAAATGATTTTGCGGTTCGAGACCTCACGCGCAAAATCATCAAAGGTGGTGCGGGCAATTGGGGGCAGGTGGTGATGAGTGCGCACCCGCAAATCACGGAGGAAGATGCCGGCGAGATGTTGCGTTGGATACTTTCGCTTGGCAACCCGCCCAAGCCCAAGCAGGCCTTCCCACTTGAAGGCGATTACGCCCTGACCCTCCCTGCTCCTAAGGATAAAAAATCCGGGCCGAAAGCAGGCACATTCATCCTCAAGGCGAGCTACCGCGACCGAGGCAGCCAGACCCAAAGTTCGCTCGAAAGTGGAGAAATGATTGCTTTGCGCCCGGCTTTTCAGCAAGCCGAACAAGCGGACAGTATGTCCAAGAACATTCGCACCTATCGTCCGTTTAATGGCGACACCGTCGTGCTCAATGAATTGAAATCCAACAGCTTTTTTGTTTTCAAACATGTTGACCTGACGGGCGTACACACGGTAGCAATGGGCATCGGCATGAGCGACAGCAAATACCAATACGGTGGTGGCAGGGTGGAAATCCGGCTAGGCTCGCCAACAGGGACGCTGTTAGGCAAAGTTGCTTTGCCCAAAAAAGCGGCAAGCCCCCAAATGGAGTTTGCCGAGGTCAATATCCCGCTCGCTTCTATTGCTAATGCTGGATTCCACGACCTTTATTTTGTGTTAAAAAACGAAAACGACCCCTCGAAATTGGTGGCGGCGGTGGACTGGGTGAGGTTTGATTTGAGAGAATGAGCCAAAGCCGCAACTTTTTCCGCAATTTTGCGGGTTGATTGGTCACTGGTTATTAGGCCGTTGAAAATCACACCTAATGACCAATGACCTATGACCTATGACCAATGACCAATGACGATAAATGACCAATGACGATCAATGACCAATGACCATAAATGACCCAATGACCCAATGACCAATGACTAATGACCATAAATGACCCAATGACCAATGACCAATGACCAATGACGATAAATGACCAATGACGATAAATGACCCAATGACCCAATGACTTTAAATGACGAATTAAATGCTCGATCTCTCTTTTCAATACCCCGCCTGGTTTCTGATTTTTTGTGTGTTACTGGGGCTTGGCTATGCGCTACTGCTTTATTACCGCGACACTACCTTTCGCGATCAAGCCCCGAAACTCAATCGTTGGCTTGGGCTATTACGTTGGCTATCAGTCACCTTGCTCAGTGCGTTGTTGTTGTCGCCACTCCTGAAGAGTTTTTTCACGGAAACAAAAAAGCCCATCGTAGTGCTCGCGCAAGACCAGTCTGAAAGTGTGACCACTGACTTGCAAGGGGAGACTTTGGAGCGTTACAAACAAGATTGGGCTGCGCTGAAAAATTCCCTTTCTGAAAATTATGAGGTGCACGAACTCGCTTTTGGAGACCAAGTTCGCGAAGGCGTGGATTTTAGTTTTACCGATAAAGTTTCCAATTTTTCAGAACTCTTGCGGGGTGTGTACGATCTCTACGGCGGCCAAAACCTCGGCGCTGTGGTGCTTGCTTCTGATGGTATTTACAACGAAGGCAGCAATCCAGCTTACTCCGACGCACCGCTTTCGGCTCCGGTTTACACGGTGGCGTTGGGCGACACTACGCCGAAAAAAGACCTGTTGGTGAAACGGATATTCCATAACAAAATCGCTTACCTGGGCGACAAGTTTACTTTGCAAATTGACCTTGTTGCCACCAACCTTGCTGGGAAACAGACGGTTCTAACCGTTTCAAAATCAAGCGATTCAGGATTAAAGCAGCTACAAAGCATCCCTGTGACGCTGTCCGGGAACGATTTTTTCGCCACCAAAGAAGTACAATTGGATGCAGATCAAGCCGGAGTGGTTTCCTACATCATAAGTGCCGCCGTTTTGCCTGGAGAGGCGAGTACGAGCAACAATCGCCGCGAGATTTTTATAGACGTGCTGGATGCCCGTCAGAAAATCTTGCTATTGGCCAACAGCCCACACCCTGACCTGAGTGCCCTGAAAACAACCCTTGAAACCAACAAAAATTACCAAATCAGCACGGCCTATATCAATGATCCGGGCTTGGACGTGGGCAAGTTCGATTTTGTGGTGCTGCACAACCTGCCATCCACTTCAAACGACCTTTCGGGCCTCCTCAACACGATGAACAACAAGCGCATTCCGCGTCTTTTCATCGCCGGGATGCAGACGGGCTATCCTGCGCTGGCACGAGCACAAAGCCTGGTTAATTTGCAAAGCGATGGTTCGCAGAGCGACGAAGTACAGGGTCGTGTCTCACCGCAATTTGCCGCATTTTCGTTAAGCCCTAAGGTGCTGGAGGAGTTGCCAAAGTTCAATCCAATGACCTCGGCTTTTGGCAATTTTGGGGCAACGCCGCAAGCACAGGTTTTGCTCCGCAAAAGAATTGGTAAAGTGGATACCGATCAGCCGCTTTTAGCCGTGGGTGAAACGAATGGTGTCAAAACCGGGATTTTACTGGGTGAAGGATTGTGGCGTTGGCGTTTGTTCGACTATTTGCAGCACCAAAACCATGAAATTTTTGACGAATTGGTGGGCAAAACGGTGCAATATCTTTCGCTCAAGGAAGACAAGCGCAAGTTCCGGGTGACGCTGGACAAGAATATTTTTAACGAAAACGAGCCCGTCACTTTTGGTGCAGAACTCTACAATGACAACTACGAATTGACCAACGACCCCGACGTGGCCATGAGCATTCGCAACCGCGATGGCAAAGAGTTCACCTATACATTCAACAAACTGGGCAAGGCATATACCCTCAATGCGGGCATCCTTCCGGTAGGGCCTTATACCTACAAAGCCACAGTCAATTTCAACAGTCAGAACCTAGTGTACGAAGGCCGATTCAGTGTACAACCCATTGAATTAGAATTGTTTGAGACAACTGCCAACCATGCCGTGCTACGGCAGTTGAGCGCAAAATTTGGTGGGGAAACCGTGTTTTCAAACCAACTTTCCAGCATCGCTGAAAAAATAAAGGCCAACGAAACAGTGAAGCCGGTGATTTACCAAACCACCCAAACTAACCCGCTCATCAACCTGAAATGGATCTTCGCATTGCTGGCCTTGCTGCTGGCGGGCGAGTGGTTTTTGAGAAGGTATTTTGGGGCTTATTGAGGCTGGGGGAATGAAATTTTGTAGCCACCCCACGTGAAGTTTCCTCAAAGGAAACTTCTAGTGGGGTGGCTTCAAAATTTCATTTACAGGAAAATGAACCTGATTTGCCTTAAATTTGCTTCCTCTAAAAAGTATGATTATGCGTATCAAACGGCTCGAACTCGAAAACTTCCGGGGCTTTAAAAAAGCATCTGTTGATTTCCCAGAGGGGAATGTAGCGGTGTTTTTTGGCTGGAATGGAGCAGGCAAGACGGCGGTGCGGGATGCGGTGGCGATTGTTTTTCGTAATATTATTCAGAGGACGATTCCTTTTGGATTTGGATGGAATGATGATGATATGCAACTTGGTGAAAATACATCAGGATGATCCGACCATACCTATTCAGATTGTCTCCCCTTTTGAACCTGATTGCGAAGCGTTTTTTGAATTCGATGAAATGGGAAAAATTCATGCGAAAAATGGCGATGAACGAGCTTCAATATCCATCGGATTTTTGGGATTGGATGCGCGTGCGTTGAATCTCTTGCGTGAAACCGCTATTTTAGAATACTTCAAAAACTTGCCCGACGAAGTGGATATCTCTACAGAAATCGCCATACTGGGCCAAAAAGTCAACGGCAAATTCGACCCCTTTTGCACGGGCATTATTTCGGTGCTTGGAAATTACCCTTAAAAAAACCTTCTCATGCTTCAGCAGCAAGACATACGCTCCATCTCACTTCCAAACCTGGAAGCACTGCTAGCTTCCTGGAGCGAACCACGTTTTCGCGCCAAACAAGTCTACGAATGGCTCTGGGCCAAAGGCGCAACGGATTGGGAATCAATGACCAATGTTCCCAAAGCCCTGCGCGCGAAACTTGCAGATCAATTCACCTTTAATACGCTCCTCGAAGACAAAACCCAACACAGTGGCGATGGCACCATCAAATCGCGCTGGCTCACCCACGATGGTCATCGCATTGAAAGTGTGCTGATTCCGGTGCCAGATGACGATAGATTTACGGTCTGCGTGAGCACCCAAGTGGGCTGTAGCCTCACCTGCGCGTTTTGTGCTACGGGGCGAATGGGCCGGAAACGCAACCTCAGTGCTGCCGAAATCTTTGATCAGGTAGTTGGAGTGAACCGCCAAAGCCTCGAAAGTTTTGGCAAACCGCTCACCAACGTTGTGTACATGGGCATGGGCGAGCCTCTTTTGACCTATTCCGGCACCATGGAGAGCATTGAGCGTATTACCGCACCAGCCCCCGAAGGCTTGGGCATGGGCGCCCGGCGCATCACCGTGAGTACGGCGGGCATCGCGAAGATGATCCGCAAAATGGCCGATGACGGTTATCGCAGCAACCTCGCGCTCAGCCTTCACGCCGCCGACGACAAAAAGCGCAATGAGATTATGCCGATCAACGAATCGAACCATCTCGAAGCGCTGATGGAAAGCCTCGAATATTTTTACTGGAAAACAAAGGGGCGCATCTCCTACGAATACATCGCTTTCGACGGGTTTAACGACTCGCTGGAAGATGCAGCGAAGTTGGTCAAACTCTGCCGCCGAAAATTCCCGGTTCGGGTGAACATCATTGAATATAACCCGATTGAAGGGTTGCCTTTTGTAAAATCGGATGAAAATCGGTTGAATGAATTTGGTGCTTACCTCGCCAAAGAAGGGGTTACTGTCACCGTGCGCCGCAGCCGGGGCAAGGATATAGACGCGGCTTGTGGGCAGTTGGCGAATAAGTAAATTTATCTTCAATTACAGACTTTCCAAGTTTTTAAAACTTGGAAAGTCTGGCGCGATTTCAAAAAGACAGCCCAATATTTCCTGATATATACTCTGCCGTAAACTTGTGGGCCTTGATGGAAATACCCGCAAAAGTTTTCATTTCAGTGCCCAAAAGGGCTGGGAAATAATATCGGGCAGAAAGTTTTGCATAGCTCGCTTTGGGGACGAACTGATTGATGTTTTTGCCCACATACCTCCCTGCCTGTAGTACGATGCTCAGATCTCCGAACAAAAATTCCTCTGCTGCAAAAACTGCCAAACGGGTAGAACCTTGTCGCGCTTTCGCTTCGTCACGGAATCGTGCTGAATGCAATCCCCACTCATAAATGGCCCGATTGGATTCATAATCCATGCCCAATAGCACCCGATTGATTCGGTTGATCTGGAAATACCCATTCGCTGAAGTGATCCAAACTGCGTGTTTTGGGCCATCAAAGGAGGCAATTTCCAGCAGTGCGAGCCCTCCCTGAATTTGTCCGCCGAAACGCCGCAATACTTCGCGTTTGCTGGTTTTTGCGGGTTGAAAGTCTTCATTTTTCAAAGATTGAAGAAACCAGGCTGCACCCGCCCAGCCAGAAAAAACGTTTACGCCAAAATTGGGCAGAGCTGAGCCACCGTTGGAAAAATGGGTCATGCTGCCACCTGCGCTGAAACGAAGGTGCGATGTGGCACGAAATTCTGTCCCGAGTCGGAATTGGGTTATGTTGTTCCAATGGGAGCCAATTGCGTTTTGCTTGGGATTATCGAACCAATTGTAGGGTCGCGTCACCCAAGCCAACCCGGTGCCGACCCGAAAATGAGCGGCCCATCTACCTGTTTGAAACAGTGGAATACTCAGATGTGGAAGCAGTGCAAAGGCATCACTGTGCGAGCCTTCACCGAGGCGGAAATGCCCGAGTGAGAGACCAAAAGTGGGATAATGCTGCCAGGCTTGCCAGTCGCGGCGACCAGTGGTGTGGAAGCGAAATCCGAGTTCTTGACCGCCGATTCGTTCACCACTTTGGGTAGTTAGTTTGGGAGAATGCCGCCAAATCGAGCCTTGATAGATTGTGGCATCGAGGGATATTTTTTGCGCTGGGAGGGTGTAAGCCCAACAGGCAAGCAGTAGGATGCAAGCGCTGTGCGAGGTCCTTTTGGGTTTTAGCAGAGAGATTGTTAAAGATTTTGACAAATACCTTTTTATCATGGAGCACTGTGTCAGGAGCAAGTACTTAGGAACGGGTGAAAAATAAATTATTTTTTTGTTTGGCTAGATATATTGTCAATCTTTTCAAGCAACCATTTCTTGTGTGTAGGTGAGGTAGTAGCCATTATTTTTTCTCTAAATTTTGCGAGTTCCTTTTTTTCAAGCCCGTTTGAAATGGTTAGTTTTTTGACGAAACCAAGGTAATTTATATATTCTCGCTTAAGGTTTTTGGATAGTACCTTATTGCGTCTCAAATAGATTCGGAAGCTGTCAATAAGAGAGTCTAGTGCCAAAACTTCATTGAGTTCGTAGTAGGTTTGAATCAATATGATTTTAGAACCTAGCACATAAACCACATCGTTGTACTCAACATTTTGAAGTAAATTTAAAACCTCGGAATATCTTTTTTGATGAAAAAAAAGATAGGAAAGATTGAATGTTCTTGCATTTTCTCGAATCCCAACAGGGAGATAAAGGCTGTATTCTTTAATAAATTTTTCTGTCCATTCATATTCTCCTACTCCCAACCCCGCAGTAACAATATTCTTAAAAATGCCTTCTGATAGATATTCCTCCTCCAAAAGAATCTCTTTTTGGATAAATTTTTTAAAAATCTCAAATACCTCTCGGTAATATTCCCGCTTCCCTTGGTTGATTTTTAACGCACAGTAGTTTTGAGCAATGAAGTAACATTTCCGGAGGTCCATTTTGGTAAGTGATTCAGATTGTACCTCCAGACTAACGAGCAGATTTTTAAAGTGGGATTCTTTTTCAGATTCATTCAGGCAATTTACAACTTGGCGGTATACGGTCAATAACGGAACCTTACTAAACCGCTCATCTTCAATATATTCCCAAAAGCCTTCAGGCAGCTCCAAACTCTTGTCGGCTACCCTTGAACCTTGATACAAGAGCCAACCGATGTAAAGTTCTAATTTCTGCGTCCTATAAAAACACTCTAAATAAAAATCAGCAGCGGAGAGTTTTTCAGCATACCCTGAAACTGAAAGGTGTTTGGAAGCCTTATTAACGATATTGTTGTGCAAGTTAAATTGCGCGAGATAATACTGGGTAGATTGGCCCGGAACTTCCTCCAGCAAGCGGCCTATATTGCGTTCAACAGCTGCCACATGTTTTTTGAGCTCCGGCTTTTCCAGTAAGCGTTGAAGATCGAGGGCTTCTGCAAGTGGGTTTTGGTTTCGGGCTTCAGCAGAGAGGAAGCGGAGGGTCATTTGGTTGAGATCTGAAGAAAGACGGCGCAACTGAGCATCATTGTACGGCTTATTCGGGTACAGTTTTTCCCAGACCTGTAGCCGATTAAGCTCAGTGAATGTGCCGTCCCGGAACGCTTTGTCTGTGACATCAAAAAGCACGATCAGGTCAGCCTGGTCGTTCAGATAGGGCGAAAGCAGGTATTTCCGAAAGCGGTTGCGCTCTACTTTCGAGAGGGTTTGAAGGATGGAAAGGAGTTTTTCACCAAACATGTAAAAGAATGTGGTCAATGCGCTGAATGTAACATCGCTGAAATGTCAACCAGATGCCAATTGACGATTTAAGCAGACTGTGAAGTCAAAATATTGATAACCAATATTTTAAGTCCATTTATAGAAAAAATATTATCCGGCAAGTTCGGAAAATTGTCATTGTTTCAAAGCAAAAAAAGCCTAACCTTTGTAAAGTAAAAATCTGACCCAGTGAAGTCATCCCAACTGGATGCCAGAATAATCCGTCTTGATGAACATTCTCAAACTTGTAAGCAGATGCAAAAGCATTTCTACGTTCTGTTGGTGCTGCTTGCGGCAACCCTTTTTCCCCGCCCGTCGGTCGCGCAATGTGACCGGGTAGCCTGGGTGGCAGGCGTTACACCTGGGTGTGGTGCAAAAATCATTGATCTTGACAATGGTCAGGTTTTACGCGCAGTGACTGGGGCAGATGCGCTTTCGGGCGGTCAAATTTTTACATTCAATGCAGTGCCTACACAGCTTCCAGTGGGATGCCAGTCAGGAGGTTTTCCGGTAGTGGCGCTCAGCTGCGTTTCTGACAAATTGCCCTGCAAGGCACAATTTGCACGAATTCCTAATACACAGCAATTACTCGGCTACAAATTCGTGGCCAATATTTACGATCCTGCGGTACAAATCTGTCATTGGGACTTTGGAGACGGTCAAACAGATACTGGAGAAAAAGTAGAACATGTTTTCCCGGCGGAAGGAAACTTTGTCGTTTGCCTCACTGTGACAGATGCTTTTGATTGCTCTGCTCAAGATTGCAAAACGGTTACGGCTAGCACCCAGGACTATAATTGGTGCGAATATGGCATGCAGGTAACTGCCGTCGGAACTGAGTTGCAGGGGAAAGTTTATCCTTTGAGCAACGATCCGGATTTGGTTTTAGAATCGGTACAATGGTACACGAACAAGTCCAGCCAAATCATTTCAGAATCACCTTCTTTTTCCATTCCATTGCCGGGCTATGGGGATTACACCGTGTGCGCAAATTATCAGGTGCGGAATCTTTTTGATGGAAGCCTTTGCAGCGCTACCCGGTGCCAGAGTATGACAGTGGCTGAATCAGCGTGTCTCAACCCTGTATTAGCCGATGTGACAACACTTTGCCCCGGGCCGTCCCAATTGTATGCCCCAGTGTGTGGTTGCGATGGCAATACCTATTCCAACGAATGCGAAGCATTGTCCAACGGGCTTTCGCAATGGTGGGCGGGGGCTTGTGGTTCCGTTTTTGGCCCCTGCATCACAATGCTTGAGGCGAAAATTGTGAGTGGATCGCCAGATGCAGGCTATATCGCACAATTCATTAATCAGAGTCTTGGCAATTACACCTTTGCACAACTGGATTTCGGAGATGGCGCGCTGCTTTGGGAAGGCACCAACTGGGACACAATCCTACACCATTATGATGCTGCGGGTATCTACCGCACCAACCTGACCGTGTGGACCGCCAATGGTTGTATCTCTTCGGTGACACAATTGCTCGTGACAGATGCCATGAGCATGGTAATCGAGGAATTGCCCAGCTCAACAGATTATGTAATGCCGGGTGATGCAAACCGGGATCAGCGCGCCAATGTATATGACTTGCTCAATCTGGGTGTAGGACACTATAGTTCCGGCGCACCCAGACCGGAAGCCACCACAGCATGGAGTCCTCAATTCGCTCCGAATTGGGATGCATTTGCACCGAATTGGGATGAAACGATGGCTGGAACAGTGAACTATAAACACCTTGACTGTGATGGGAATGGCGCTGTGAACGAATTTGATGCGGATGTAATCACGCAGCATTACGCAGCAATTGATACTTCAAAGATTTCTTTTTTGCCCGGGTTGCCGCAATTGAGGCTGGAATTTGAAAAGGACACCATTTTAGTTGACCCCAATAATCCTGCTCAGGTAGAAATCAATGCCTGGGTAAAACTTGGCAGCCCCAGTCAGCCTGCATTGGGTCTTTATGGTTTGGCATTTGCCTTGCGTTATCCCGATTATGTGAACCACAACCCCGATGCAGATTACGACGACGACTTTTTTGGCTCTACCAACCACCTGCTTTGGCTTTCCAAGGATATACATGACCGTTCTCAATTGGATATTGGCTTGACCCGGAAA
>JBBQSW010000108.1:0-9774 GCA_038213575.1 Chitinophagales bacterium
ACATCAACATCGAGTACCTGTTGTTCCTCGACCTTGACGGCGACGGCATCATGGAGACGGTTGTTAGCTCTACCTCTCTTGGCATCGCCGGCCTCGGCTGGAACACGGTTCGGTACAACAACCTGAACACGCCAAACTTTGGTGGCGGCACACCGCGCAACTTCGACGAGCGCCCAGTACAGTTCAACCAGAAGTACGGCTTCGCAATCCAAGAGACGATCTCTGGCAACACGAAGACGGCCTGCGTACGTTGGAACACCCAGGGAGCACAGAACACGTTCGTGGTTCCTGAGCTGCCACACGGCACGCACAAGATCAAGTGGTTCCTGACCGACGGTTGCGGCAACAACAGCGAGTACGAGTACACCTTCACTGTGAAGGATTGCAAAGCTCCAACGGTTGTATGCTTGAACGGTCTTTCTGTGAACATCATGCCAACGGGTATGATCACGTTGTGGGCATCTGACTTCCTCCAGTACACGGAAGACAACTGCACACCGACTGGACAGCTCAAAATTGGCATCCGCAAGTGCGGCCAAGGCACAGGTTTCCCGGTTGACGGCAACGGCAACCCGATCACGCAAGTGAACTTCTTGTGCTCTGAGTTGGGCACGCAGTGTGTTGAACTCTGGGCTATAGACGCACAGGGCAACGCAGACTACTGCGAGACTTATGTGATCGTACAGGACAACTTGGGCAGCTGCCCAAGCACCGACCACATCAACGTGGCTGGCGCGCTGAAGACAGAAATGTCTGACGGTGTTGAAGAAGGCACGGTGAACATTGACGGCACGAGCAGCTTCGCTCCACCGTACTCGTACTTCGACCTTTCCGACGCAGACGGCGTTTATGTGGTTGCCAACAACGTACCGTTGGACGCTACCTTCGTGATCGCTCCTGAGAAGGACGACAACCCGCTCAACGGTGTAACCACCTATGACCTGGTGTTGATCTCCAAGCACATCCTCGGCATTGAGCCGTTGAACACTCCGTACAAGATGATCGCTGCGGACGCCAACAAGTCTGGTTCGATCACGACGTTCGACATTGTTGAGATCCGCAAGTTGATCTTGGGCATCTACACAGACCTGCCGAACAACACCTCTTGGAGGTTTGTGGACAAGTCGTTCTCGTTCCCGAACGCGAACAACCCATTCCAGACACCGTTCCCTGAGACGATCTCTATTGCTGACGCAATGGCAAACCAGCTCGGCGAAGACTTCGCCGGTGTTAAGATCGGTGACGTAAACAGCACAGCAGTTGCCAACGCAACGATGCAGGCTGAGGAGCGCACGGCTGGCACAGCGATCTTCGACCTCGAAGACCGCGACGTGAAAGCGGGCGAAACGTTCGACGTAACGTTCAAATCTGCACAGGCCCTCAAAGGCTTCCAGTTCACCGCAACGCTCAACGGCCTGAAGGCTGAAGGCACTGTGAACGCAGAGAACGTAACCGAAGGCAACTTCAACCTGACACCTGCGAACGCAATGGCAGTGTCTATTGACGGTGCACAAGAGTTCACGGTACGTTTCCGCGCCGAGAAAGCTGGCAAGTTGAGCGAGATGCTCGGCGTTTCTGGCTCGATCACCCGCGCTGAGGCTTACGGTGACGCAGGCCGCCTGGGCATAGCTTTCCGTTTCGGCGGCAAGACGATCTCCGGTATTGGCTTCGAACTGTACCAGAACCAGCCTAACCCGTTTGTGAACAAGACGTTCATCGGCTTCTTCCTTCCAGAAGCAGCAGAAGCAACGCTTTCAATTTACGACGAGACAGGCCGCGTAGTTTACCAGCAGAAAGGCCAGTTCGCCAAAGGTGAGAACTCGATCACACTTGATCGCGCTCTGATCAACACCACTGGCATGCTGTACTACAAGTTGGAGACCGCTACGGACTCTGCAACGAAGAAGATGATCCAAGCGAAATAGTCTTCCTTAACCCCTCCTAAGAGAGGGGGATAGCGATAGAGAAAGGCCGGCCCAGCCAATGGCTGGGTCGGCCCTCTCGAAAAGATTGTTTTGATTGTTTATCTTTTTAGAAAAGAACAAATTAGGTGGCACGCGAGCCAAAAGATTTCAAGCCTGCCGCCGAATCATACCAGACAGCGATTTTACAAGATCATACTTTAAAATCGGTTTTTGGGATGGCCTCTCTCCTGTACGAGGAGGGGGGCTTTTTTTATGGGGAAATGGGAGATTTGAAACAAGAAAACAGCAAAATGCAAAACAGCAAAATGTAAAACTGTAAAATATAGATTGAAGGAATTATAGCAGGCGAAGCGTATGTATTGTTTTGATTTGTTTGGTTTTTGGGCTTTGTTAATCTGGGGTAAAGATTTACCTAAATTTAATTGACTGAAAAATTTGCCTAACTTTGCCCTTTCAAAAGCGTGTTTGCCCGACTGACAATGCCGCTTTTCTTAAGCTACTCCTATTTGATTTCAATTTGGCTGCCGACCCCGTTCGGCAATTGGATTAACCGCCCCGAAGTCAAAATATATTCTCAGATCGCTTTCTTTTTACAGACACTCGCAAAGGTGTTTCCCCGTCCATTAGTGCCATTTAATAGCCAAACGCCTTGCGTTTTGGCATCATAAACCTTGCTAGAAAACCGCCACACAACTTCTGCCACACAACTACTCATACTTCAATATTCGAAAAATATGTCCCTATCTCGTTTCAATGCACTTCAGGCGATGGAAAACCGCCCAGATCCATTCCCCAATGAATTGGGTGAAGGTGGAGCGGAAAACATTGCGTCTTACTTTGGCGAAAACGTTTTTAACGATGTGGCCATGCGCAACCACCTCCCCGAGAACGCCTACCTGACGGTGAAAGCCGCCGTGCAAAATGGACAAAAGCTCAGCCGCGAAATCGCGGATGTGGTGGCAGTTGGCATGAAAAAATGGGCTGAATCGCACAACTGCACCCACTTTGCGCACTGGTTTCAACCGCTCACGGGTAAAACTGCAGAAAAACACGACTCGTTTTTCACCCTCACGCACGATGGCCGCGTAATCGAGGAATTCACCGGCTCGGCACTGGTGCAGCAGGAGCCTGACGGTTCCTCGTTCCCCTCTGGTGGGATGCGCAGCACTTTTGAGGCACGAGGCTACACGGTATGGGATCCCACCAGTCCAGCTTTCATCATGGCTGTGGGAGAAGGAAGAACACTTTGCATCCCAACGATTTTTGTGACTTACGGAGGGGAGGCGCAAGACTACAAATTGCCACTGCTGCGCTCGCAGTCATTCTTGGACAAGGCAACGGTGCCCGTGGCACAGATGTTTGACAAGGAAGTGACCAAAACATCGGCTACACTGGGTTGGGAGCAAGAATATTTCCTCGTAGACGACGCACTTTACAATGCCCGTCCTGACCTGGCCATGACGGGCCGCACTTTGCTGGGCCGTCCTGCTCCCAAACACCAACAACTTGAAGACCATTATTTTGGCTCTATTCCAGAGCGGGTGTACGCCTATATGCGCGACCTCGAAACAGAGTGCTACAAATTAGGCATCCCGGTGCGTACGCGCCACAATGAAGTAGCGCCAAGCCAATACGAATTGGCGCCTATTTTTGAAGAAATAAACGTGGCCGTAGACCACAACCAGCTTCTCATGGACTTGATGGAGCGCGTCGCACGTCGCCACAAGCTGCGCGTGTTGCTCCACGAAAAGCCCTTTGCAGGCATCAATGGATCGGGTAAGCACAACAACTGGAGCTTGGGTACCAACACTGGGGTGAACTTGCTCTCGCCCGGCAAAAACCCCGGAACAAACCTCCGTTTCCTTACCTTCTTTGTGAATACCATCGCGGCGGTTCATAAATATGCCGACATCTTGCGGGCCAGCATTGCCCATGCAGGAAACGACCACCGTTTGGGCGCAAATGAGGCGCCTCCAGCCATTATTTCGGTTTTTATTGGAGAAGCGTTGAGCAAATTGCTTGACCAAATCGCTAAGGGCAAAAACACGGACGCAAAAGAGGTGAAACGTGCGCTTGACCTGATTTCTAAATTGCCCAATTTGGAGATGGACAATACGGACCGCAACCGAACCTCGCCATTCGCTTTCACGGGCAACAAATTTGAGATCAGGGCGGTAGGCAGTAGCCAAAACTGTGCAGGCCCCATGGCGGTTATGAACGGGATGATGGGCTTGCAATTGGAAGAGTTCAAAACCGACGTAGATAAGTTGACCAAGAAGGGATTGGGACAAGACGAGGCTATTCTGTCTGTGCTGAAGGGTTACATCCGAAAATCAAAAGCGATCTGTTTTGAGGGCAACAACTACTCCGATGAATGGAAGGCCGAAGCACTCGAGCGTGGTTTGAACAATTTTGCTACTACCCCCGAAGCACTCGATGTGTTGGGGCAAAAGCTGGCACAAGATTTTTATAGCAAATCTGGCGTGATGAGCAAGGTCGAATTGGAAGCATTCCATGCGGTTCAACTGCACAGCTACTGCACCAAACTAGATATCGAAGCCAAGGCTTTGGAGGAAATTGTGGTGACACAGGTTCTGCCCGCTGTAATGCGCTACCAAACCGAGATAGCCCAGAACATCAATGCTCTGCGCTCAATTGATATGGTACAAAGCACCCGATTGCAGGTAGATTTGGTGAAGCGTATCATTGCCAATGTAGAAATCATCCAAAGCGGACTGAAAAAACTACAGGAAGCGCATGGGCGTGCCCATCATGCCAATGACATCCGTGTTGAAGCAGGCATTTTCTGCCACGAGGTAAAGCCTCAAATGGACGTTATCCGCGATGCTGTGGACGACTTGGAATCTGTCGTGGATGATCAATATTGGCCTTTGGTGAAGTATCGGGAGTTGTTATTTGCGCGCTAAACCATTGGTTTTTAAAATTTAAGGCAGGAGTCATCCCAAGTTCTGGGGTGGCTCCTATCGTTTATAATACCTAGGAAAGGGACAAATAATGTTTCTTTTGAAGGAATGTGTCGCTTGAAACTTACTTTTGTCACTACAACAAGCACCCATGACAAAGATCATTTTGAGCCTTTCCCCATTCATTTTTTTTAGCAACCCGTTTTGGGCGCAGACCGTTGTGGCGGACTCCCTTCCCATAACCAAAGTCGTATGGGATGCTACCTTCCATAATTTTGGAAAGGTGAAAGCCGGGGTTGAAATTGAACATGCTTATCGCTTTACGAATGCTGGATCTGCACCGCTGCTGATCTCATTTGTAATTGCTGCTTGCGGCTGCACGGTGCCAGAATGGCGAAAGGATACCATTCCACGCGGTGGAACAGGCGAAATCAAAGTGAAATTCAATACGGCAAAAAAGACCGGACGACAACTGAGGACAATTAGGGTGATAGCGAATACAGACCCGTCAGAGACAATACTGCAATTGGGCGGTACAGTGAAGGTTTCAAAACGAAACAAGAAACATAAGGGATGATCTTACCCTTTAAACAAGATACTCCTCGCATCACATTTATAATTTTAAACCATGGCACTTTCCGAACAAGATACCCTCAATCTTCAACGCAAGGTTGAACGCTATAAAGAAATGTTGCAAAACACGCAGCAATACCGCGAAATTTGGAAAAAGGACTTGAAAAAAATGATCACGGTGCAGCTACGTTCTTTGGCAGAATCAGGCGGATTGCCTGCCACCGTGCAGGAGGTCAGCGACATTCAAAATCTGGAGGCGGTGATGCTTACACTGGGCACCTCGGAAAGTGGCCTTGGAGAAGATGTTGGCAATGGTCTGCGCCGCGAGCTGATCAAACAGAACGGCTCCTTGGTGTATCAGCAACTTTTCAACGGGAAAATCCTCGTGCTCATCAACTTGCCATTCATCGAAAAATACGGCCAACCTCAGCCGCCCAAAACAATTGCCGTCTATCGGCCTGAAGAGTTGAAAGAGCCTTATTTCCAGCGCCATGTTGAAACCTTTGTGACCGACGTGACGGCTTGGGAAGATTACGACGATGATTTGGTTTCAGAACCAAACCAGCGCATTGGATTCAAGATGAATTTTGAAGAGGAGAGCAGTAAACAGTGAGAAATCCCTAATAATCCACGACCGTGCCAACGGGATTTGTCTTTTTCTTATGGCCTAATACCAATTGGTCAATCCTTTGTAACATCACTTCTTGGCCTTCGTAGCGGGCGTATAGTGTAACAGGAAAACTTTTTTGTTCGGGGAAAATACAGTCCACAACACCGTTCAGAAAGGGGCGGCGGGGTTTGCCGTCGCCCAAATCCAGTTCGTAGCTGGGGCCAGTAGTGGATTCAATCAAAAAAAACTTGAAAGGCTGCCCGGCCTCCGGGAGCTTGTCAGTATCGAGCAATTTGCCCGTTATTTTTTGGAAAGGGGCCGCTGTTTGAGCATCCGTGCTGATCTGCTGGTTTTCAGCCTGCACGAGCGCTTTGTTGTCCGAATCAGAGGGGCCTTTTTGTCCGAATTGCAGCACAGCCAAGCCTGCCAAACCAAATACGGCCACAATGACGAGCAGGATAGTTTCGCGGTTTAGAGCCTTACTTTTTGTCATGGATGTTTTTGAAAAATGTACTGCAAAGGTAGCATAAGCTACTCAATTACAACCTTCCCAGCCGCTTTCCCATTCACTTTCAAGAAGTAAAGTCCGGCAGAATGGCCGCTTGTTTCTATTTCCCAACGATTCATCCCTTGTGTGCTGGAGCATGTTTTTTCAAAAACTATTTTTCCCTGGACATCCAGCATCTGGACAAGGCAATCCCCCTTGTGTTCGGCATTGGACTGTAGTGCAAATGCACCATTTGCGGGATTGGGCGAAATGAAATAAGTAGACAAAGGCGCAAGCCAAGCGAGTTGGAGCGGGCGAATTTGACCTTCAGCACCATAAAGTTCTGGCACAAGACCCGACTCGGAAAAGCGAAGCAATTCGGAAATTCTGCCGCCCTGCGGAGCCGTAATCTCCAAAGTCAGCAACGCCGATGCTGCCAAAAGAGCTTGGCCCTGAGGATTAATCCAAGAGAGCGCAAGACTACTTTCGCTCAGGCGGTAGGATTCAACGTCAAAACCTTCGAGCGTTTCTGTTTCTATTTTATTGATTTTCAAAAAGTTGGGGTCGAAATCAAAGGCGCATTGCAGGCCCTCAACGGCAGTGTTTTCCACAAAAAAGAACGAAACGCGGGCCGTCTCGCCAGGTTGAAAATCATGCTCTTTGACCTGCAAATATTGTGGCTGGGAGCGACTTTCAGAAGGTCCCGTAAGGCTGTCGGTGCAAGGCCCGGCGTTCACATCCCCCAGTTTTACACCCACAAAATCTTGGCAATCCCCGTTGGAAACCGAGGCCGAATCGGGCATAAAACGCCATGCGCCACAGGGAAATGAGTCTGTAATGCCCAAGATGACTTTTCGAGCGGTCACGATATCAAAGGTGGTGACGGTTCCAGTGCAATTCACATCGGCAGCCACGATTTGCCAAGGGCAATTGAAAGGCTCAATAGAAAGGATGTGTTTGGAGATCAGCACCAGGTCGTAGGTAGTGAGTCCAATGGGGCTGCCCGTTTTGTGGGGCTTGAGTTGGTAGGGGGTATTTTGCAGCGAAGCAAAATTTGAAAGGATGTAAGTGCTATTGGCAACAATAGAAGTGTCGAACGCGGGCGCATCTACCGTGATATTCACATCTTCCAGCGGGCTGCCGAAAGGGTTCTCAAGGCTGCACTCTTTGGGAAAAAGCTCCTCAATCTTCTGTTGAAGTAGCGCAATGGTTTGGCTGGGTGAGTTGCCGCGAATGTCAAATGTAACCACCCCGGTACCGGGCGCGATGACGATAAAAGTCGGCGTTCCTTGAAATTGCCCGTATTGCCCGCTGAGGTAAGGTTGTAAGGCGGTGATACTTCCTCCGTCGTTGCCTACGCAGGGCATGGTAAGTCCCTTGCTGGTTTTGTATTGCCCCACTTTTACATTTGTATCGGTGATGAGCGTGCTCAACAACATAAACTCGACCTTTCCGGGATGAGCAGCCAAGGTGGAAGTGTAGAGGTTTTGGAAAAGCGGCGCATGCGTGCCACAGGGCGGGCAAGAGGTGAAAAAGGCCTCGATCACCACCAGCTTTTGCTGGCTGATGTAATCCTGATAGAGCTTTTTGACCTGTCCGTCTGAGGTCGTAACCGTGAAATCAGGAGCGGGTGCTTGGCTGAAAAGAGGACTAAGTGTAGTGAAGACCCCAATAAAAAGCAGCAAACGGGTAGATAACTTATTCATGCGGATAGGTTTTGAAAATCAAAATTAGCAAACCCATTCAAAACCAAATGCTTTCAAAATGCCGAACACTTGATTTGTCGGCTATCTTACCTTTGTGGTCATGCAAAACCGCCTCCTCTTTTCGACTTTTTTTGTGCTCGCACTCTTGTTGCTTTCCTTCGCTAATAGGCCCATCCAGACACCCGAGCAACTTGGGGAACGCCTCTTCTCCGACCCAATCCTTTCGCTCGATAGCACGATCAGCTGCGCTAGTTGCCATATTCCACAATTTGCCTTTTGCGATACGGCATTGTTCAGCCGTGGGGTGGGTGGACGGATGGGAAAGCGCAATTCGCCCGGAATCACGAACATGGGTTCAAGGCCCCATTTTTTTTACGATGGAAGGGCAACGACTTTGGAGCAACAGGTGTTGATGCCCATCCAAGATTCGGTAGAAATGCGTGCCACACTCGAACTTGTGACCGAGCGGCTGCGAAACCACCAAGAATACGATGCGGCCTTCCGTCAATTATACAGCGGCGCCCCGGCAGATGCCGAAAAATTAGCGGCAGTCCTGACGGCGTTTGTTCGGACTTTGGAAACCTCCGATACTCCTTTTGACCGTTGGATGCAAGGCAAACCCAACCCGATGGGCGAAGCAGCGGTGCGGGGTCGGGAGGTGTTTATGAAAAAAGGTAAATGTTTCGACTGCCATTTTTCGCCCGATTTCACAGGCGACGAATTTCGCAATGTGGGGCTCTACACGGGCCGCCGAAATCTGGCGGATCGCGGCCGATTCGATATAACACACGACAGCACGGATCTTGGTAAATTCAAAGTGCCTGGGTTGCGCAATGTGGCACTTACGGCGCCTTATATGCACAATGGGATGTTCCAAACCCTGGAAGACGTCATTGAATTTTATGACGTGCCCAACCAAACCGTGCCGGGCGGTTTCAACCGCGACACCTTGCTCAATACACCGCTCAATCTTACGGTGGAAGAAAAGGCAGATCTGAAAACTTTTTTGGAGGCGCTGACGGATGACCGTTTTAAGCGTTGATTAAATTCAGATCACGCATATTAATACAGGGCTTGTAACAGAAGGTGATTTGTAAATTTTTGAGCGGAATAATATTTAGTTTTTCAAACAATTGAATCTGCCCATAGGGTTCTCTTCAACGTTAAATTTATCTTCTATGCATGTCCGTTTGGAAATTGTTTAATACATTCGTTCCAGTTTTGCCTTGTGCAATGTTCTTTTGTGCACACAAGCTCAAAATCGGACGCCGCCTTCCCTTACGCTACAAGACTATGTTATAGATAGACCCAAAGCTACCATTTGTGACAAATACGGACAATTGGTGGCCTACACAGACGGTTGCCGGATACTGAATCGTAAACACCAAATCATGCTCAATGGCGACACACTCAACCCCGGAACAGTTTACAATGCCTTTTGTGATGTAGTAAGCTATCCACTGTGGCAGCCGACGCTTTTTTTGCCTAAGCCGGGCAGTGACAGTCTCTACTACCTTTTTCATCTCAGGGACGATGATCAGGACTGGAG
>JBBQSW010000109.1:0-9759 GCA_038213575.1 Chitinophagales bacterium
TTTCCAATTTCAGGCCTATTATTTTGGCGTTAGCCAACTATCTTTTGAGGCGAATAGTGGGGCTATTTAACGAAAAAGATAGGATGGATGGCGGCAAAAGAATGGCATCAAATTGGGAAGTTATTTTGACACCGTTCCTAATAGCCATTCGTCCCGATTTTTATTGTAGCAATCGTAAACCCCTCTATTCTTTCCCTTCCTTGTATTTTTCCCAGGTGGTTTTGTTGTAAAACTCCTCTGCGGCAAAACGCAGTTCCTTCAACAGGTCTGGGGCTTCTTTAAAGCCGGGAGAAATCATAATACGCTCGTACTTTTCGTTCAAATATACCAGTGTTGGGTAGCCCGAGCGCCCATCCATTAATGCATAGGCGAGGGAATGCACCCCCCCGCGCCCATTGTCGTTGGGAATGAATCCAAAAGTCTCGTCGCTGAACTTGATCTCTTCACGCTGCTCGGCATTGAGTTTCACAGGGTAAAAATTGGTAGAGAGGTAAGCCATCACTGCAGGATCAATAAAAGCGCCTTTGTCCATTTTTTTGCACCAACCGCACCAGTTGGTGAAAACATCTACCACGATTTTTTTGGGATTGGTTTTGTTAAGTTCCACGGCTTCTTCCCAGGTGTACCATTTGAAGCCTTCTGGATCGGGATTCCGAAAAGAAAAGGTACTGAAAGCAATGGCCGCAAGAACGAGTGCGGGGAGGGCAATTTTTCTCATGCTTAATTTCTGTTTTTGAAATGAGGAGGGTTGAGGGGCGAAAGATCGAACCATGGTTTGTGGAGTCAAAAAACCTACGCAAGACGGTAATTGAGAGGGCCGACAAAAATACGTTTTAAGGATTACTTCAGCAAAACATAGTTCCTGTACTCTCCTGGTCTCCAGCCCGTCCATTTTTCAATCCAGTTGGAAATTCGGTCTTTCAGTGGCCACCTGACTTTGGTTGGATCGCTCTGAAAATGCCAGTTTTGCGCTTCGATCCGTGGTAACATGATCGCAGGATGCGTCCCGTCAAAACGGTCTAGGGGTTCTGAGCCATCATAAGGAAAGTTATCATAGGCGCCGACGTGATTCAACGCAGCCTCATCCGAGAGGTACATTTTTTTGAAATGCAATTGCTTTTGCTGCTGTACTCCGGGATGTCGCACCCAACCATAGTGGTGGATGTATTCATGGACACGGCGCACGCGCAACTTGGCCCCATTACCCTTTCTAAATCCTTGCGCATCTCGGTAAGAAAAGATCTTTTTGTCATTTCTGACAATTCGAATCTCCCGGCGATACCATCTGCGGCTCCTACCTATAAAGTCATACGAGCCATAAAAGTGGCGGTAGTCGAACAGCAGGCCCTCTGTTTGTGGGTCGTTCAGCCAGCGCTCCATACTTGCCCGAAGGCTTTGGAGGGCATTTTCATGGACACATTCGTCGCCCTGGATATAAAAACACCAGTCATATTCTGGTGGTATAGCTTGGAACGCTTTGTCGGTTTCCAAAGCCAGCACCCGCCCACCTTCGCGGAGGGAATCGTCCCACTCGGTCTCGATGATATGTATCTTGGGGTCGCCAATGCTGCGGACCAGTTCGAGCGTGGCATCTTCTGATTTACCCACTGCGACCACAAAATAATCGCAAATGGGCAGGATGGAGCAGATGGCCTGCACCACAGGGTAATCGTATTGGAGGGCATTTCTGACAATGGTGAATCCGGCAACTTTCATAGGGCGCAAAACTACGATGATGTTTTCGCAAGGGTTAAGCAGTAAAATCCACAAATGCGACTTATTTTTGAGGCGAATTTGAAACAAGACCAAACCCTAAGCCACCTTTTAGGTTCTTTAATGCTGAATTACGGCCTTTCACAACCTTTTTTAAAAAATGGAACACAGAAAAAAACTTCCCGAAATTGGCGATTTCGCCCCTGCTTTTGAAGTGCATACTGAAAAAGGGCTCCTTCGTTTCCCGGAATACTGTGAGGGCTGTTGGTGTATTTTTTTTGCACACCCAGCCAATTTCACCACGGCTTGGACTATGTTCTCTGCGTTTCTCGCCATGAAGGAACGCTGGCTCAACGAACGCAACACCAAAGTGCTCGCCCTCACCAACGAATCTCTGCGCCAAAACAATCAATGGGCCGACAAAGCCCGGCGTTTCATCGGCATTTACCTCAAGGCTCCGGTTGTTGAAGACCTTGATTTCCTCATCGCCCAACTTTACGGACTGGCCTCTGGCCGTCGCCCACAGCCCGGTTGCGACCGCCTGGCGCTCATCATTGATCCGGAAGGCATCGTGCGGCTCATTATCCATAGGCCGTTGCCCAATATTGAAAGCGCCTTGATTGACATTGAACGCGAATTGGATCGTTTGCAAGGTAAAGTAGTTGAAAAGGAAGCCCAAAATTTTGATCGGATGGAGGTGAGCGAACAATTGGACGCAACCGAAAAGTTTTACAAAACGGAACCGGCCTATTTTTCCAAAAAGAACATCAACCCGAATTAAGAAACGGGTGAACAATACCCTATTACTTAGCGTGGAGACTTAAATCTGCGTTGAGATATTTTTCCTTTTTCTTTTGACAAAAACGTGTTTCAAATGTTACCCTTCTAAGACGCTACTCCAGTACCTTTGCGCTTCGATTTTGTCTAAATAAGGACTAGCCCGAAAATATATGCAACGCCGTTATCGCAACATCTCCGATTTAAAAACCAATGAAAGCGCGCGTGCAATCGCATTTGATGATTCAGAATTGGCGTGCAAACTCACCTCAATGGGCCTTCTGCCTGGCACGCGCATCGAAATGATCCGAAAATCACCTTTTGGCAATGCCTACTATGTAAAAGCCGATGGTGTTCGACTGGCACTCCGCCAGGAAGAAGCAGCCAGCATTTTTTTAGAGATGTAACTCATTTGAATCTCCGCGAATTCGATTTCGCGCTCCTTTTATGAACGACGGCGGCGACTCTTCTGTGCTCAAAATTGCACTTATCGGCAACCCAAACAGCGGTAAATCCACGGTTTTCAACCAGTTGACCGGCTTGCGTCAGCGCACTGGCAATTTCCCAGGCGTAACGGTGGAGGTGAAAGAAGGCACACTTAGATTCCCCAATGGCCACGAAGCCACCCTATATGATTTTCCCGGCACCTACAGCCTTTATCCTACCTCCTCCGATGAAAAAGTAGTAGCCGCTGTGTTGACCAATACTGCCGACTCCAATTTCCCCGACGTGATGGTGTATGTGGCCGATGTGACGAAATTGGAAAAGCACCTACTCCTCTTCACCCAACTGCTTGACCTGAACATCCCCCTTCTGCTTGCACTCAACCTTTCGGACAGCGCAGCGGAGCTTGGTATCAAAGTAAACGCTTCCAAACTCTCCGAATCCTTTGGTGTACCCGTGATCTCCATCAGTGGCCGCACGGGTCACAACGCCATGCGGCTCGTCATGGAGTTGGAAAAAATGGTCAACACGCAACAGTCAAAAGCCAAAAGTCAACAGCCAACCGTCAACAGTCCATCATTCTACCGCCTTACCGATTTAGAAAAGCAGGTCTCTGAAGCCATTCGGCAAAATTTGGGTATTCAAAACCCTTACCGCGCTTTGTTGCTCGCCCACCATGCACCCTGGCTTCAATTTTTGAACCCGAACGAAAAGGAAACCGTATCGGCCATTGTTTCTACAAAAAATTTCCAATCGCTTCGCGCACAAGTGGACGAAACGCTGGAACGTTATGACCGATTTATCCCGATCTCTCAAGCCGCCATTGTCAGCCCGCCCGCCTTCCCTAACACGCCAACCGATCGTCTGGATGCTGTATTGACCCATCGCGTAGGGGGGCCCCTGATTTTCTTTACCGTTATGATGCTCATTTTCCAAGCCATATTTGATTGGAGCGTGTACCCCATGGACTGGATAGAAAATGGTTTTGCCCTGGTTTCGGATTTCCTGACAGCTCAAATGCCCGCAGCTTGGTACACTGAATTGCTTACCGATGGCATACTGGCAGGACTGGGCGGCATACTGGTTTTTGTGCCGCAAATTGCCATCTTATTCTTGTTAATCAGTATTTTGGAAGAGGTGGGTTATATGTCCAGGGTAGTGTTTATGTTCGACAAAACCATGCAACGCTTTGGCATGAACGGACGGAGCATGGTATCGCTCATCAGTGGGACGGCCTGTGCGGTGCCCGCTATCATGAGCAGTCGCACGATCGGCAACTGGCAAGAGCGGCTTATCACGGTGATGGTAACCCCATTTATCAGTTGCAGCGCGCGCATCCCGGTTTATTTGGTATTGATTGGGCTTGCCGTGCCTGCCATCAAATTAGGCGGATTCCTGAGTTTACAGTCGCTGGTTTTTGGTGCCATGTATGTATTGGGGGTACTGGCGGCCTTTGTTTCCGGATGGGCAATGAAACGCTGGCTGCGGCGGCGCGAACACTCTTTTCTTGCCATTGAATTGCCCGTATATCGAATGCCCCAATGGAAAAACGTGCTGCTGAACGTGTGGGAAAAAGTGAAGGCATTTATTGTTGGCGCTGGCAAAGTCATCCTGGTCGTATCTATTGCACTCTGGGGACTTTCGCGTTTTGGTCCCGGCGATTCTATTGAGCAAGCGGAAAGCGCAGCGCAAACGGAAGCCTTACAAACGAATCTGGATTCTATTGATGCCCAAGGGTTTGTGCAACAACGCCGCCTCGAAGCCTCCTGGGCTGGTCAGGCCGGGAAACTCATGGAGCCCGCTATTCGGCCCCTGGGCTACGACTGGAAAATTGGTATCGCACTGTTGACTTCCTTTGCAGCGAGGGAAGTTTTTACGGGCACATTGGCTGTACTCTACAACATGGGCAGCGCAGAGGCAGACATCAATGACCGCTCCGAAAATGCAGCCAAGGCCACGCTGCGCGAACGGATGAAAAACGAGAAATTCATGGATACAGGGAAGCCAGTTTATACACTTGCCACCGCACTTTCGCTGCTGGTCTTTTACGCCCTTTCTATGCAATGCTTCAGCACGCTGGCGGTGGTGCGCCGCGAAACGGGGAGTTGGAAATGGGCGGCTTTGCAGTTTGGGTTTATGAGTGTTGCGGCGTATTTGGGCGCATGGGCAGTGTATGTGTTGTTTTCATAAACACCTTTATATTTAAAAAACCAACTTAAGCTTCAGCACCCACTCCGCTCAACGACTCCACTTTCCCACCCTTTATCTTCAAAATCCGTTGTGTTCTTTGCGCCAGTTCGGCATCGTGCGTGACCAGCACCAGCGTAGTGCCTGCGGTGCGGTTGAGCTCAAAAATGAGGTCCACGATGCCCGCTGCATTGTCCACGTCGAGGTTGCCGGTTGGTTCGTCGGCGAAGAGAATTTTGGGGCTGTTTGAAAATGCCCGGGCGATGCACACCCGTTGTTGTTCGCCTCCTGAAAGTTGCGCAGGATAGTGATCGAGCCGGTCAGTAAGGCCAACCTTGGCCAGCAACTCCCGGGCAACCTTCTCGGCAGATTTATCTCCCCGAAGTTCGAGCGGCACCATCACGTTTTCGAGTGCGGTAAGCGTTGGTATAAGTTGGAAATTCTGGAAAACGAAACCGACGTATTTGTTTCGCACCTCCGCACGCTCGTCTTCAGAAAGAGGGTCGAGTGCGATGTTGTTCAGTGAAACTGAACCACTTGTGGCACGATCCAAGCCTGCACAAAGGCCGAGCAAGGTAGTTTTACCTGACCCTGAAGGCCCGACAATGGCGAAGGTATCCCCCCCTTCAAGGTTGAAACTCACGTCGTCGAGTACCGTGAGGTCAGTGTTGTGGGCGGTTCGGTATTGTTTTGTGAGGTGGGAAACGGAGAGCATAGTTGGGAAAATAAGTACATTGATGTTGATAGCAAAGCAAGTAAGCCTATTAACATTTAGAATGAAAAGTTGTTGGCTTCAAATTTTGTAAATGTCTAATAAACCATACTTTTGCCTACTTTTAAAAAATGCCACGCCAAAAACTAAAACAAGCACCTCTTCAAGAGGTTATTTTTGAATTGTCCTGGGATTTACCTTTGGATGAAAGTGGGTTCCCTCATGACCTAGGTTTTGAGATGGCTCAAGGAGTTTTTGCATCTAAAATAAAGAAAGATTTCCCAGTCCAAAAACGACTCCTTCCAAATTTTAGTGGCCTGCGAATACATCCAATCTTAGTTCATCAATTCTGGAAAGATGAGATTACATGGCCCGTAATTCAATTAGGGCCAGGCTTGTTGACCGTAAATGATACTGATAAAAATTATGTTTGGAAGGACAACTTTCAGTTAAATGTTGAAAAGGCCATTGCTGCCCTCCGAACTAGTTATGAACAAGAACCTAAAATTCAAAGAGTGAAATTACAGTACATTGATGCTGTAGAATTTATTCCTGAAGATCATACTGTCGCCGATTTTTTAAAACTAAATATGAAAACTGAACTAATAAATCACTACAGGTCTTATGGTAGGCCAAGAGATATCCATATTGGGCAAACGTTCAACTTAGAGATGGACTCCATTCTGAATCTTAATATACAAAGCGGCATCCACAATAAGACAGGAAATCCAGCGATTATTTGGACAACAGCAATTGAAAGGACTACTGGACTTGATTTTATCAACCTTTTCGAGTGGCTTGAATATAGTCATCAGAAAGCTTCAGAAACTTTTGTTAAAATGCTAAACCCTGATTTTTATGACACTTTCGACAACTAATTTTCATACATATACACCTCCCAATGTGCCTACCTACACTGTTCAAGCGGTAAAAAGCGAAGAATTGTTTGAACATAGCACTTTTATGCATTCATGGGACTGTTTTACTCCAGCTCTAAATGAACGGATACTTAGGTTACTTGAGGAGTTCAAAAAACTGAACGAAAACTGGGATAGAGACGGCGCATTAGCACCTGATAGTATGGCTATTCGTTCAGCTGAGATGTTGGTCAAACAACTACAACTGACTGGACAAAAAGTATTTCATGTTGCACCCGGCCCTCAAGGTGAAATAATGATTGACCTTCGTAAAGAGGATAGATCAGTAGAAATTCTCTTTTATGCTGACAAAATGCGTTATGTTTTGTTCCCAAAGCAGGGCTCTGCAAAACAAAGCGAATACAAGTCCGATGACTTGCCAAAAATCCTGAAATGGCTTCATGAATAATCTCCGTATTCCTGTTAGTTTTGATGAATGGCTATATCGACGAGTTCATTCGACCCCAGAAAAGAAGTATATGAACCCCGATGGTACAGCCACCTCTAGGGTATTCAAACTTCGAGAAAAAGATAATGGCGAATTGTCAGTAGATATAAAAAGCCTTACAACTCCGCACAAATCCGTAGGTGACCAATCTCTATATATGCTTTTCGAGGTTTTAAACGAGGAAGTACTTGCAATTGAATTGAAAACCTACCATGATCCTTATACAATACCTCCTCATCAGTTTGAAAATGTAGCTCATGGCGTAATTGTTGGAATGGAATTAGAAGATGATATCACTCCAGGGCTTTTGGCTAGAAAATCTCGCCGGGTTTTTCTTTAGTTTCTGATTTTTATCGAAAAGCAAAGTCGCATTACGACAAGGTTTTGGTCTGACGCAATTTTTCATTTTGAGTACCCTTAGGAACGCTGCCGAAATAAAATAACCATTTTATTTTCTTGTAAATATGGCAAATCAATCTTGCCGTACATTAGCCCCACCTTATAACATTTAAACCCAACTTATGCTCTCGGATATCGAAATTGCCCAGCTCGCCACCCCAAAACGCATCATTCCACTCGCCGCCGAAAAACTCGGCATTCCAGACGAAGTCCTAGAACCCTACGGACACTTCAAAGCCAAAGTAGACCTGGCTTATCTGGACGCACTCCCGGACAATCCCAACAGCAAACTAATTCTAGTCACCGCAATCAGTCCAACCCCTGCGGGCGAAGGCAAAACCACCACCAGCGTCGGTCTTGGTGACGGACTCAGCCGCATAGGCAAAAAAACAATGATCTGCCTGCGCGAACCCAGTCTCGGCCCGGTGTTCGGTATGAAAGGCGGCGCAGCTGGCGGCGGATACGCGCAGGTGATCCCGATGGAGGATATCAACCTGCATTTCACCGGCGATTTTAGTGCCATAGCCCTAGCCAACAACCTTTTGGCAGCTTTGATCGACAATCACATTCATCAGGGAAATACCCTCAACATTGACGTTCGCCGGGTAACCTGGAAACGGGTCGTGGACATGAACGACCGGGCCTTGCGCGATATCGTGGTGGGCCTCGGCGGCATTTCAAACGGCTACCCGCGTGAAGATGGATTTGATATTGTGGTAGCCTCGGAGGTTATGGCCATTTTCTGCCTCGCTACTTCGTTGAAAGACCTGAAGGAACGACTTGGCAATATCGTAATTGGCTACACCACCGACCGTCAAGCCGTACACGCTCGCGATCTGAAAGCACACGGCGCCATGGCAGTCTTGTTGAAAAATGCGATCAAACCCAATCTCGTGCAAACATTGGAGCATACACCCGCCTTCATTCACGGCGGACCATTTGCCAATATCGCCCACGGTTGCAACTCGGTAACTGCAACGAAAAGCGCACTAAAATTGGCAGATTACGTGGTCACAGAGGCTGGATTCGGGGCAGATTTAGGTGCAGAAAAATTCATAGACATCAAATGCCGGAAAGCTGGCCTCCGCCCAAGTGCCGTTGTTTTGGTGGCTACGTTGCGCGCATTGAAATACCACGGCGGCGTAGATCTGAAAGAACTAAACCAGGAAAATCTAGAAGCGCTCGAAAAAGGCTTTGCCAATCTCGAACGCCACGTGTACAATATTCGCACCCACTATGGACTGCCTTGCGTGGTTGGAATCAACCATTTCACCTACGACACGAAGGCGGAAATCAACCTGTTGAAGGAAAAACTCGGCCCCTTTGGCGTTCCTGTTGTGGTTTCCAGGCATTGGGCCGAAGGCGGTAAAGGCGCGGAAGAACTTGCCCGTGTGGTAGTCGAAATCGCAGAAAACGGGAAATCAGACTTTCATTTCTTGTACGAAGACGAACAGCCTTTGTGGGACAAAATGAAGGCCATTGCGACCAAGATTTATGGCGCCAGCGATATTACCGCTGATACAGATGTCCGCAACAAAATCAAGAAATTACAGGAAACCTACGGGCATTACCCGGTCTGTGTGGCCAAGACTCAGTATTCGTTCTCTACAGATCCAAAATTACACGGAGCACCTTCTGGCCACGTGGTCAATATTCGCGAGGTGCGCCTGGCTGCTGGCGCCGAGTTTATCGTGATGGTTTGCGGCGATATTATGACCATGCCGGGACTGCCCAAAGTGCCTTCAGCGGAAAAGATTGATATTGATGAAAATGGGACGGTGGTGGGGCTGTTTTAGGATAATTCAGTCCCTAAATCCGAATCCGACATTTCATCGTAGGTTGGTTAATTCTACTTTGTCACATCAGCCCAATATGGGCCAAACGTCGGTAGAATATGTAAAAAAGCGTGAATCAAGGTGCAGAGTACCTGAACATTCGGCGCAAAGTTCAGGTGCGCTGCATCTCTGGACAAGCGGTTGATTGCGATTGCTACCGACGTTAAGCCCATATTGGGCAATGTAATTGACTTAAGACCCTGAAAGGGTCAAACATGAATAGCCCCGAATGAAATTCGGGGAGGGCGTGTGTGTAACAACCCCGAATGGGGTTGAATGTGCGTTTAGAATATATTCAACCCCATTCGGGGTTGTTACCATTGCTTA
>JBBQSW010000110.1:0-9746 GCA_038213575.1 Chitinophagales bacterium
GGGCAGATAGCGAGCGTTTACAGTCCTTGGAATGTTTAGATACCTTGCAATTTAGACGCGATTTGGAAGCGGGGCTTTTTTTCCAATCTGACATCCCAACGGGCTATGGATTGGGAAGTTCGGGGGCTTTGTGTGCAGCCATTTATGACCGTTACGCAAGCGAAAAAACCAGCGACCTGGAGGAGTTGAAAAGCATTTTCTCCCGCATGGAAAGCTTCTTCCATGGCAGTAGTTCGGGTATTGACCCGCTCACGAGTTTCGTGGGCGAACCGATTTTGATTCGGAACAAAACCGAGGTACAGCAGGCCGCTCCTAAAAACTGGGAAGAAGAAAAGCCAAGCGTGTTTTTGCTCGATTCCCAATTGCCACGCCGCACGGGTCCCTTGGTCGAGTGGTTTTTGACCCAAAGCAATCAGCCTTTATTTGCCGAAAAACTTTCAAAGGAATATTTGCCTGCGCACGAGGCGTTGGTTCGTGCCTGGCTTTCTGCTGACAACGATTTGTTTTGGCTTAATTTGCGCCGCGTTTCCGTTTTCCAATTTGAAAATTTTGCGCCCATGATTCCGAAAACTTTGGAAGGTTTTTGGAAGAAAAACCTTGAAAATCAAGATTTTATCTTGAAAATTTGCGGTGCAGGCGGTGGTGGCTTTGTGCTGGGTTTTGCGCGTAATGATGAAACGGGGCAACGTCTGACAAAGGAGTTCAGCATTGTTTTTCCTTTCGCTTGAATATCGTCCATCTAACAAACCATGTCAACAAAAGCCTCGCTCTGGTTTCTCGGCTTCCTGCTTTTTATGGCCGTGTTCCGCGATGTCATAGCCAATGGCAGGCCCTTGTATTGCCGTATTGGGGGTGAAGCGTATTGGCCGGGGCTTCGGTCGGTTTTTGTGGATCCCAATGCAAGATTTGGAATACCAGCACTGGATACGTTTTTCGAGAAATCACAGTATGAGGCATGGAAAAATTATTCCCATTTTGACGAGCCTCCTGTGTATGCACCCATCCCATTCTCGCCAGGAGAATATTCAACACGTCAAATTTCCGGCCTCTTGCCCCCAGGTGCAGTACAGCCAGGCCTTGCAAGCCGTTTTCAGCATTGGCTGGGCACCGATTCAGATGGGCGCGATGTGGCGGCTACGCTTGTGTCGGGTGCAAGGGTAGCGTTACTCACGGGTAGTGTTGCAATGGGAATGGCATTGCTCATTGGCCTGACACTGGGCACGGTGGCGGGTTATTTTGGCGACGAGCGGCTGCGCGTTCGCCGAGGCCGACTCTGGCTGACTTTGATGGGCATCCCGGTCGCGTTTTTTTGTGCGTTCATTTTGCGAAAATACGAACTCTCGGTAGCAGAATCTTTCGCTGTTTGGGTGAAAAGTATAGGTGTTTTTCTTTTCATTGTGCTGATTTTCAATATTGTAGGAGGGTTGATCAGCCGATTGTCGTTTTTTTCAAAATTAGTTCTCTTGCCTGCTGACCTTGCTATTATGCGTTTGGCCGAAGTATTCAGTGCCTTGCCGAGAATGATCGTAATAATCGCCCTTTCCGTGCTGCTGCAAAGACAAAACGACTCCATTTGGCTGCTCATCGCACTGATCGGGGCGATGGCTTGGACTGGGGTGGCGCGTTTTGTGCGCGCCGAACTTTTGCGCGTGCGTGAATTGGATTTTGTGATTGCTGCGCGTGGCTTGGGGTTCCCAAACTGGCGGATTTTACTCCGTCACGCGCTGCCCAATGCAATGCGGCCAGTATTGGTTGCCTTGGCATTCGGAGTGGCGGGTGCGGTGCTTTTGGAAGCCTCTCTATCCTTTTTGGGTTTTGGTGGAGATGGGCTCAAGGGAGTGTCTTGGGGGAGTTTGTTGGCAAAAGACAATGCCCAAACCAGCCCGGTAAAGTCTTGGTGGGTAATGTTGTCTCCAGGATTGTTGATTTGTTTTACGGTGTTGGCGTTCAATGCTTTGGGGGAGAAATTGAGTGATAAGTAGGGGTCATTGGTCATTGGGTCATTGGTCATTGGTCATTGGGTCATTGGGTCATTGGGTCATTGGGTCATTGGGTCATTGGTCATTGGTCATTGGTCATTGGTCATTGGTCATTGGTCATTGGGTCATTGGTCATTGGTCATTGGTCATTGGTCATTGGATGTTGGATGTTGGACTTTTCAGCGATGGGGTAACTTGACTTAAGCAGGGTCAAGTCCAGGGTCCAAAAATCCAAGATCAAATGGTTTTGAAAGTCTCGTCTGCCATGGCTAGGCTTAGGCCAAAAGCCTTGCGGTCAAGCCCTGAATCCACGCCTGCTTCGTCCAGGAAGAACAAGAGGTTTTCCATGGCCATATTGCCAGTGAGATCGTCTTTGGCCATGGGGCAACCGCCAAACCCACGCAGAGCGCCATCAAAACGGCGGCAACCACTGGTCCATGCAGCGTCTATTTTTTCGCGCCAATTTTGAGGAAGTGTATGCAAATGCGCTCCAAACTCAATGTCAGGGTACGCCGGGATGAGGTTGTTGAAAAGATACGCAATATTCTGTGGGTTCGAGCAGCCAATCGTATCCGAAAGGGAAAAGGTGCGAATACCCAGCGGAACCAGTGCATCTACCCAGCGATGCACGGTTTCTACATTCCAGGGGTCACCATAGGGGTTCCCGAAGCCCATGGAAATGTATAGCACGAGTTCCTTGCTATGTCGGACACACATATCCTGAATAAATTTGGTGCGTTCCACACTTTCGGCAATGGTGGCGTTGGTGTTGCGCTTTTGAAAGGTTTCGCTGATGCTGAAGGGATAGCCTAAGTATTGAATTTCCGGGAATTGACATGCATCTTCTGCACCGCGCTCGTTGGCGACGATGGCCAGCAATTTGGTTTTTGTGGTGCTGAGATCCAGGTTGCTCAGCACCGCCGCCGAGTCGCGCATTTGCGGAATGGCTTTGGGACTGACAAAAGAACCAAAATCAAGGGTGTCAAAACCTACACGCAATAGTTGGTTGATATAGGCGGCCTTGGTTTCTGTCGGAATAAAATCGTGCAGCCCTTGCATCGCGTCACGCGGGCATTCGATCAATTTGACGTTGGACGTTGGATGTTGGACGTTGGAGGGCAAAGCAGGAGATTGTGTTTGACTGGGCAAAAATACGGGGATAAACAAGGGGTTGAGTCAAAAGGTTGATGAAGTTGATAAGGGTTTATGAAGGTTGATAATTCGGCTCGAAAATGCAGGGATTTGTCGTTTTTGGAATCAAAAAATAAACCTTCATAAACCCTTATCAACTTCATCAACCTTTTTCATAAACTGCGCTGCCCCATCCAACTCATCATAAAAATCCTGACCGTATTTTCGGACAAGCGCAGCCTTTACAAATTGATAAACAGGCACTTGTTCCTTTTCACCCAACTGACAGGCCGCCGAGCAAATGTCCCAACGATCATAGTTGAGCATTTCTGAATCAAAGTGTTCGTATTTGGATACCCTGATGGGGTAAAGATGGCATGAAATAGGTTTTTGAAAGTCAATTTCGCCGGCACGCCAAGCCATTTCGATGCCGCATTGGGCAATACCAAGCGCATCGTACGTCATATACGCGCAGGGGCCGCCTTCGATGAGCGGGGTACCGTGTTCGTCCATTCCACTGAACCAAACGTGTGGCCCTTGTGCCTCGATCGCAGCAATGCCCGCCGGGCTGAGAAAGGGCCGCACCTTGTCTTGAATATCCTCCAATATCGAGCTTTCACCCTTTTCCAAGGGTGCACCAAAATCGCCTTCCCAGCAGCAGGCGCCTTTACAGGCAGAGAGGTTGCAGATGAATTGCTGCTCCACTACGTCGTCGCTCACGAGTTTGTCTTGTACAATGATCATTTTCTTGGACTTTGAATGCTGGAGTTGAAATACTTGAGCGGTGTTCCTTCTTACAATTGGAGGCGCAAGGTTGCGCTTTTTTAATAATTGGGCCTTCCATTTGCAGAACATCTCCATTTAAAATGCAATAAAAAATTATTTGTTTATCCGCATGTTGTACAGCGCTTATCATCATTGTCATGTCGTAACGAAGTGGAGACATGACAACTCAGAGAACCCGTCCGCTTTACAACATGCGGATAGGCAGTTTCGAAAAAACCCGCCCGCCTGTTCACGCATTCAAAGTTTCCGACATTCTTAAGCAACCCCTACCCCCGAAACACAGCCTTTGAGAACAAAAAACACGCAATAATTTCTTGTACGCTTATTCCCCCGCCTCGTGCTTCCCTTCGCACGGGGCTTTTTTATCTCCATTAGGATTATTTTAGCCGCGTTTATTGCCCAAAACATTCCTTGAGTATGTACTTAGGAACGCGGCACCAATAACTTGGTCATTTGAATTTTTTAAAAATCAATTTTGCACCAAGGCATAGCTGTGCGAAATCCTTCTATGTACTTTTCAGACATAGGGTTGTTTATAAGTGATAACTCTTGCAGGTTTTTCAATCTAACAATTTCACGAGGCAGGCTTGCCAACTGATTCTTAATAGTTGATTTTTCAGAGCTGCCCAAATTGAGCGATTGAAGATTTTTCAATGCTCCGATTTCGGTTGGGAGCTCTACCAATTGATTGTTTGATAAGTCAAGTGAAGTGAGCGATTTTAATTCACCCAATTTTGGAGATACCGTTGTAAGTTGGTTTTCAAAGGCTTGAAACACGCTCAAATTTTCCAAATACTCCAATTCTGGTGGCAATTGTGTCAATTGATTTCTGGAAAGCCCTAAGAAGATCAAGTTTTTCAAATTCCCAATTTCTGGTGGCAATTGCTTCAACTGGTTTCCAGCGAGCATCAATATCTTAATCTGAGTATGCCTGAAAACATCCAATGGCACACTATCGAGGTCACGATTACGCAAGTCTAAAGCCGTGATTGTTTCATTCATTTCCGTACCATCATAAGCCAGCGCGTATTCATTTCCAAAGGTATCTATCACAAACTCGAGCTGCTTTTGATGATCGTCCCAACGTTTCACCCACGCAAAACCTGTGTAGTCAAAAGGCATGGCCTCAAAGTATTTAAAGCCAATTCTGGTTTGCAGGTTCTTGTCAATAAATCCATACCGCCCATTTTCATAAGCCAAGCCAAAGCGATCTTGATAAAAATAAATCTTGTCCAACACCGCATTGGCTTTTTTCTCAGCGGCTTCGGCTTTTGCCGTCGCTGCTTCGGCCTTCAGTAAGGCAGCCTCGGCTTTTCTCTGCTGCTGTCTCGCCATGGCAGCACTTTTATCCGCTTTTTCGCGCTCACCATCCACGGCGCTTAGCACGTCTGCCGTTTTTTTGTCCAATATCTGGTGCTCAGCCTCCGCACAGCCACGAGCAGCGCGGTATTTTTCAAAGGCTTCTTTGTAAATGCCTAGTTTCAAAAAAGCATCACCCTCTTCGATGATACGGGCATAGGATGCGCCACAGGGTATTTGCCCCACAAGACGGGTGGGGAGAGCAGTGATCAGTATCAAGCTGAGCAATAAAAGGAGTTGGTATCGTTTCATGTCATTCGTATGTAACAAATTAACTATTCAGCGCCCACATTGCGCTTTCCACCTTTGCGCTATCCTGTCTATATCAGCCTTAAACTTATTGTGCCGCGGCAGCAAACTCATCAGCGTGTCCAACCCCTGCCGTGCCAGTGCACACTCCCCTGCCAACAGGAAATTCTCCGTGTACTGCACCTGGCCACTCATAAAAATCTCTTCCTTGTCCCGTTCGGCCGCTTTGCGTTGGTCTTCTTTCTGTTGCACTTCTAGCAATCTGTCCTCTGCCAGCGATCTGGCTTTGTCAGCATCCCAATACTCGCATGCAGCAAACAACAAACCCAGTACCGCCACAAAAGAAAGTGCGTTGGCGCGTTGAGTCCTCCGTCGTTCTTTGGCAGCCTGGGCCTCCGCCACTTGCGCCCGACGCTCACTTTCTAAACGCTCCTCTTCTGCTCGGCGGATTGCGCGTGCTTCTACCACAGGCTTCACGAGCGTATCGTGGCTGAGTTCATAATTCCAACCACCCAGCGAGTTCACTTCTCGGCGCACAAGAAAGGTGTCTTCCAGCGATTTCAACAAGGCTTCATCTGCGCCGAATTGTTGGCGCAATACATCGCCATCCATACTCAGGCGGCGGGCTTCGCCTTGTTCACCCGTAAAAATGAGGCCGTCTTCGACCAGTTTTCGCGCCACCAATTGGCGCTCGGCAGGCAAATCGGCGATTTTGTTGCGGTAATATTCTGCGTAAATATTGCTCAGGTCGGCGGGCAGGTCGTTTGGACAAATGTCTGGCGTACCGTCACCATCACGATCCTGAATGTCGCCTCGAATAACCCGGCTTTCAATGTTTTGCGCCAAAATCTGCAACTGAAACGCCTCCACACCCGAAGATCGTCCCGTGCTTTCTGAAGAAAGTTCTTGAAGGATGCGCTCCGTGGTCTCGGGCTGCCAATTGAAAGCAGGTGAGCGAAAATCGCCAGTTAAACGGGCCGGTTTTACCAAGGCTTCCCGCGCCTGTTCGCGGCTTAAGGCACGGAGTTCAAATCGTTTATGAAGGATGGTAGGCAGTTTGTCTTTCAGGCGATCGAGGTCGCTCAGGCGGTCGCTGCGAACAGAGAGAATGACCTTGACCTCCATTTTTTCGTGTAAAAAAGCCAGTTCCTCCTGGCTGTGCTGATCCTCGTTTTGTTTGAGGTAGGTTGGCACATCGGCGTAAAGCAGTTCGGCAAGTTGGCGCTTGAAATTTTGCTGTTGCACTTGCGGGTAAGAGAAGAACTCTTCAAACTGGTCAAATATTAGCACAAATGTGACGGGCCGAGTTTGAGTCAGCTTGACACTATTCGAGCCCAAGTCCGCAAATTTAAGTTGCGACCAAAGTGAATCGGGCACCCCCTTTATGACGCGTGCAATTTTGTTTTCCCGCAGCGGCTCCAGTGTTTGAGAAGCATGGAACATGAATTTCTGCAAAAGGGTGTCTTGTTCGCCCGTCCAAAGGTTGAAGCGAACAGTGACAGGCACATAACGGCGGCGGCTTTTGGCAGTTTCTTCATCCAATCGGGGCAGGATACCCGCATTGAGCAAGGAGGATTTGCCGTAGCCTGATTTACCAAAGAGCACCGTGAGTCTTTCCAAAAAAATCAAATCCAGCAGCCGCTCGATGTCGTCGTCGCGGCCAAAAAACTGGGCTTTTTGCTCCTTTGAAAAAGGCTGCACACCTGGATAGCGGAAGTTGGATGGGAGCATATTTAGAGGATGGGGATATGTTCTGATTGAATATGTTTTGATTGCTGAATGCGCTATTTCGCAAACGTAAGCACCCTGTACCGAATCTGATTAAGCAACAATTGCAAATCCCTCGGATCCTCGATTTTGGCCGTTTGTGCTTGTTGCCAGGCATTGTACTGGCTTTTGAGCATGGTAGCCGCAGTTATATCATCGGGATTCGTGGCATTTTTTTCCAGCAATTCCAAGGCTGCAGGAAGATCGTTGCGCTCCACCAGCAATCGGATTTGGGCCGCCGGGCCTGAAAGCGGATCGGGTAAATTTCGCAGCGCCCCGACCTCCCGACAAGCCTCGAACAAGGCATCAAAATCTGCACGGCTGGGAGCGATGCCCTTGATTTGGAACTGCTCAATGACAAACTCCCGGGCATCATCACTGATCTCAGCGAGCATAGTAAAATTGTGGTTGCTGTTGTCAAACTCACCCTCTATTTTGTTGATGTAGTACAATAACAATTGCAAATACCAGCGGTCGAGTCGGAAGCCGAGCAGCACGAAGCGGTTTGCTTTTTTTAGCTTTCCGCGCAGAATGTCTGGTACGTTGAGATCGCCCAGCAGCGATTTGAGCACCTCGAACAAGTCGTGATAATCAAGAATTACCGAGTCATAGTCATCTTCGAGTGCGTAGCCACAGAGGTTGTAAAGAATAGGGAAATCAGGTTTTGGTGTGTCCAATTTGATGTCGGCGGACTTGTCTTTGGCCGTGAAATAATCAAATTGGTACGGCACACTGTACTGGGAAAAAGCCTCGCGCACATATCCGTCGGGCGAAAGCGATAGCACCACCGGGAATTTGATGGCAGCAATTTGGCGCATCAATTCAGCATCGGGCAACCAGCTTTTATCCGCTGCACAGCGTTTTACGATCTTTTGCGCCTGATGTTTTGAGTTTTTGTCCCGAAACATAAAAAGGTTGTCGCGCTCGTAGTAGTATGCAATCTGGAGATCTGGAGATTGCTGAATACGGTGGCGCGCCATTTGTCCGAAGGTAGTCTCAATGGGTTCATTGTCAGCCTCCGACGTACGGTTTCGGTAAAGCGGGATGGCTTCAGGGCCCAGCACCAAAATGGCTTCACCATCGGCGATGCTTTGGGCGAGAGATTGTAAATCAAGTTTGGCTGCTGCGTCGGGCATATAAAAAGCTTAAGTGATCATTTCAATCCCTTGGTTGCTGGGAACCTATTAGGTCGCAAACTTAATTATGTTATGTGCAAATATGCTACCCTTATATCAATTGATACCGACACAGCAATTTTTCATAGCGTGTTGGCAGCTTAGGAACGGTGTCAAAATAACTTTCCAATTTGATGCCATTCTTTTGCCGCCATCCATCCTATCTTTTTCGTTAAACAGCCCCACTATTCGCCTCAAAAAATAGTTGGCTAACGCCAAAATAATTGGCCTGAAATTGGGAAGTTATTGGTGCCGCGTTCCTTAGAAAATGAAAAGCCCAAAGGTATTGCTCATTTTCGTTGGGATTCACCCCCGTTGCATACTACTTTTGCGCCTTCAAAAATCTCTTGTTTACCCGCCGAAGTTTTAACGATGGCGGGCCACTCACTTTCACACCTCTCTCGCGCCCTCTCTTCATGGACGTCACCGTCGAAACCGCCAAAAGCCTCGGCCTTACTGCCGATGAATTTGCAAAAATAAAGGAACTCCTGGGCCGCGTGCCCAACTTCACCGAACTCAGTATTTTTTCAGTGATGTGGAGCGAACACTGCTCGTACAAAAATTCCATCCTCCAGCTCAAAACCTTGCCGCGCGACGGAAAACGGCTGCTCGTGGCCGCAGGGGAAGAAAACGCGGGCTTGGTAGATATCGGCGGGGGACTCGGCTGTGTGTTCAAAATCGAAAGCCACAACCACCCCTCCGCCATTGAGCCTTATCAAGGGGCCGCTACAGGTGTGGGTGGCATTCACCGCGATATTTTCACGATGGGCGCAAGACCGATTGCCGCGCTCAATTCACTGCGTTTTGGAACACCCGACACGCCCCGCATGAAAAACCTCATCCGGGGTGTAGTAAAAGGCATTGGCGACTACGGTAACTGTTTCGGTGTACCTACCGTTGGCGGTGAGGTCTATTTTATGCCTTGCTACAACCACGATATTTTGGTCAACGCCATGTCGGCAGGCATCGTGAAAGCAGGTGAAACCGTGAGCGCAACGGCTGGGGGTCCGGGCAATCCGGTATTTATCGTCGGATCGGCTACGGGGAAAGACGGCATCCACGGCGCTACGTTTGCTTCCGCTGATTTGGGCGAGGACTCGCACGAAGATTTGCCAGCGGTGCAAGTGGGCGACCCGTTCCAAGAAAAATTGTTGTTGGAAGCCACTCTGGAAGCGATTAAAACCGGAGCCATTGTTGGGATGCAAGACATGGGCGCGGCGGGCATCACCTGTTCCACCTCTGAAATGAGTGCCAAAGCCGGATGCGGGATGCGCATTGACCTGAGCAAAGTTCCCACCCG
>JBBQSW010000111.1:0-9735 GCA_038213575.1 Chitinophagales bacterium
AGGTTTCGGCAATCAAGCCCAAAACCCGTTCAATGGATTCATCGTTGAAGGGGGCATGTAAACGGCAATTGCCTAAATCCTTGTTTTGCAGTTCTATTTGGACATTGTATACTTTCTCCAGAATCGGGATCACTTCAGATAGGGGCACATCATCAAAGACAAACCGGCGGTCGAGCCAGGCTTTGATATTCCCGGAAGGCAGCAGGCTGCTTCGGACAATTTGCTCGTTGGAACAATCAACCGTGGCTTGTTCACCTGCATTTAAAAAGATAATTTGACGGCCAATTTGCACCTTCACTTTTCCCTCTTCCACACTGACCACTACTTTGGTAGAATCACTGCGATTGTCTACATTGAACCGGGTGCCGATTACGGTAACTTCCACTTGTTTTACCTCAATCACAAAAGGTATTTCAGGGTTTTTAGCTACCTCAAAATAGGCCTCACCCTGAAGTTTTATGCTGCGCTTACTCTTGCTGAATGCCGTCGAAAGGCTGGAATTTTGATTGAGTGCAACGCTGGAACCGTCACTGAGGGTGTCGCGAACAGTGTTTTCGAGCGTAGCCAACATTACAGGAGTTTCGCCGCCGGAATTTTGAAAAAACAAAATGGCTGCGGTCAAAAGCAGGATGGATGCGGCAATACCAGCCAACCAATAGTTCATAACAAGCTTTTTGGCCTTTCCCTGGGTTGGTACTTGCTGGATTTTTGACTTGGTTCGGGTCAGAGCGGCCTCAATATCCAGTGGGCGAGAGAGGGTGCTTTGGGCGAGATTTGCCTTTTGCCAAAGTCGTTGCATTTGCTCAAAATATTGCTGGTTGGCTTTGGTGGATGTGCGCCAGGTATCCAGCACGGTCTCCTCTGCCTCCCCGATTTCGCCTGCGAATCGTTTGGCAATGAGTTCATCTATATTTTCAGAAGTGTATTGCATTTTTTCATGAAAGTCAAAGGTTAGTGAACCTTGTCAACAACAAAATCAGCGTCAGGTATTCCGCCAATTCCACCCTTAGAATGCGCAAAGCCTTGCCCATGTGTGTCTCCACCGTTTTGATGGAAATCCCCAATTGCTCGGCTATTTCCCGGTATTTTAGTTCTTCAAAACGGCTCAATCCGAATACCTGTCGGCACTGTGCTGGAAGCGTGTTTAGGGCATCCTGAACACGTTTTTGAAGTTCAGGATTATCTTGCGGAGCTTCATATTCATTTGCCATGTGTCGCAGTTGATGTTTGGCAAATCGTTCGTGGGTGCGTTGTGCCCGGAGGCGGTTGAGCGCCTGATTGTGTACCATTCGGTAGAGGTAGGCTTTCAGACTGTGTTGGAAATCCAGCGTCGCACGTTGTGTCCAAATTTTTGCGAAGGATTCTTGTACAAGGTCTTCGGCTTCATCGAGGTCGCCATCGGTAAACGTATGCGCATACCGAACGAGGGGAGTGTACCACGCCCGAAATAATTCGTCGAATGCCCTTTCGTCGCCATGCCGTAGGGCTTGTGCCTGTTGTTGATCTTCCGTTGTCAAATCGTTTGTTCCTGAATTAGAGACACCAAAGGTCTGTACTTACCCTGATTGGTAGGCATAAAAAAATATTTTTGTCCGTAGTAAGGGTGACTTTAGGGAGAGTGTGTCATAGGGTTAAATCGGTTCAAAACTACTTTCAGGAGATTCAAATGTAACTTTTTTAGAATTAACTCTGTCCGTTAGGTTTGAGCCATTCAAAACAATCATTATGACACTAAAAAGTATTGCTATGAAAATTTCAGCTTTGAAAAACAGCGCCCTATTATTTGGCATCCTCTCCATGCTTCTGGTCTTTCCATCCTGCGACCCCTTTGGCGTCAAATCAACGGGCGATTTGATCACCGATGTGGAGGTTTCCGGCAGTGGGGATGTTCAAGTGAATGTCGCAGAAAAACTGAACGCCGAGATCAGTGGCTCCGGCAGCATTGTGTACAAGGGTAGCCCAGATGTACATGCCAGGGTTTCGGGCTCTGGAACGGTTAAGAAATTTTAGAAGCTCCCAAACCAATCCTCCCAGAAACCTGATCTCCAGAACTTTCTTCAACAACTAATTTCATGCAACACATAAAATACCTGCTTGCACTTGCTGCAAGCCTGCTCTTCTTATGCCCTTTCAAAATCTTCGGCCAAACCCAAAACCTGAAAGGCCAGATCATTGACAAATCTGTTCGCTACGAACTCATTGGCGCAACGGTGCGCGTGGCGCCTTCTGACAATCCCAATGCCGTTCCGGTGGGCGCCATCACAGATGAATCGGGGCGTTTTCGATTGCCGAATTTGCCCCTTGGAAAATATACCGTGCTTGTAACCTACTTAGGCTATCGAAACGCAGTCTTGAGTAATGTTACCCTCGATTCCGGCAAAGAAACCGATCTGTTGATTGAGATGGAAGAAACGGTGATGGAGCAACAAGAGGTTGTCATTACCGCTACGGTTGATAAGGAAAAACCGCTCAATGATTTGTCACTCGTGTCTACCCGCACCTTTTCGGTAGAAGAAACCCGGCGTTTTGCAGCAGCTGTGAATGATCCGGCCCGAATGGCAACTTCCTACGCCGGAGTGGTGGCCGCAGACGATGGTAACAACCACATTGTGATTCGTGGGAATGCGCCCAACGGACTGCTCTGGCGCATGGAAGGCGTGGACATTCCCAATCCGAACCACTTTTCCAATGTGGGCACCTCAGGAGGGGGCATTTCGATTCTGAGTTCACAAGTGCTGACCAATTCCGATTTCTCCACCGGGGCTTTTGCTGCTGAATATGGCAACGCGCTCTCCGGCGTGTTTGACCTCAAACTCCGCAAAGGCAACAGCGATCGGCGGGAGTTTACGATTCAGGCGGGCGTGCTCGGGCTGGATGTGGCGGCAGAAGGGCCGTTTCAATCAGGAAAATCTGGACCCGCCTCCGCCAAGGCTACGGCGGGTAAAGCGGGTAAAGGTTCCTATCTGGTGAACTACCGATATTCTACCCTTTCACTGATTGGTAAATTAGGCGTTCCTCTGGGCGATGCGACCACTAACTTTCAGGACCTGTCGTTCAATCTCTGGAGATCAGCGGGCAAAGCCGGAACATTTTCATTGTTTGGTTTGGGTGGACTGAGCAAACAAACCCTTCAGGGCAGCCCGGACACGGCTATTTGGAGTGAGAATCTGGACAAAAAATACCCCTATACCTTTCTGGCCAACACGGGAGTTGTCGGCATGACACACAGCAAAATCTGGGGCTCAAGCACCTTTTTGAAAACGGCCTTGGTGTTTTCAGGAACTGAAAATACCCTGGATGCAAAGGAGTATTTACTTCCAGATTATGCGCTGCGCAAGAACTTTGAAACCAGCTCACGCCAAACCAAAGGCACGTTGTCCAGCGTTTTGAGCCATAAATTCAATGCCCGACATTTCCTTCGCACAGGAGCTTATGTCAATGTTCTGGGGTTCAACTTGCGGCAATACAGTTATGATCAGGAAAGCGAACAATTGGAAGAGCAACTGAAACAAAGCGGTACCAGCGAAACGGTACAAGCATTCGCCCAATGGCAATACCGCCCTACGGATCGGGTTACTTTCAACCTAGGTGTACATTCCCTCACCATGTTGCTCAACAACAAGGTTTCGATCGAGCCCCGCGCAGCCCTCAAGTATGCGCCCAATGCGAGTCAGTCGTTCAGTCTGGGATATGGCTTGCATTCGCAAGTGATGCCATTGGGGGTATATTTTGTAAAAAATGAAGCCAACCAACGGCTCAACCCTGATTTAGACCTGAGCAAAGCACATCACTTAGTGCTGGCGTACGATTATTTCCCGCGCAAAAAACTGCATTTCAAAAGCGAACTCTACTACCAGCACCTGTTCAATGTGCCGGTGGATAAAGATCTGGCCAGCTCTTTTTCCATGCTCAATGAGCTCGGCGGAGTCGTTTTTCGCAGTCTTGACAACACGGGACTTGGCCGCAACTACGGCGTTGAATTGACGGGAGAGCAGTTTCTAAATCGTGGCTTGTATTGGATGGCCACGCTTTCGCTCTATCGTTCAGAATACCGGGGCTCGGATCTAGTGTGGCGCAATACCCGTTTTGACAGCCGCTATGCAGGTACCGTCACAGCGGGCAAGGAATGGGCCTGGGATCGTCGCGGGAAAGACCGTTCGTTTGGCCTGAACCTGAAATTGATCAGCACGGGCGGGCAGCTAGACACCCCCATTGATTTAGAGGCCTCTAAGGCTAAAAATGAGACGGTATATTATGAAGAGCAAGCATTTGCGGAGCAATTGCCAGCATACTTCCGTCTGGATATGGGGGTGCGGCTGAAACGGAATTACCGTCGTCTGACCACCACCGTATCGCTTGATCTTCAGAATGCAACCAATCGGCAAAACATTGGTGGAAGGTTTTTCAACACCGATACGAAGGAGATTGAAATCTGGCATCAGGCGCCGTTGATCCCGGTGTTGGCGTATAGGTTGGAGTTTTGAGGAAAAGGTATAAATCTTAATTGAGTATCCGCATATTGTGTACTCACGATTGTCAGGTCGTTGCGACCTGACAATCGTGAGTACACAACAAGCGGATCGGCAGTAAATCTTATTCTATCCCCACTTTTCCGACAAAAAAGTCACGTTGTTAGCAAACGTTGAGTGGTTGAGTAAGTTGAGGGTTGAGAAGATTCTGCTTCGCTCAATCGTCATCTTCTACCACACCCGTTGGATTGCGTTCCCACATCAAATAGGCTTTGAGGAATTCGTTGAGGTCACCGTTTAGGATCGTATCCGGATTGTGGATTTTGTATCCAGAACGGAGGTCTTTTACCCAGCGGTCGTCCAGAACATAAGATCGGATTTGGCTGCCCCACTCGATTTTGCTTTTGCCGGCCTCGATTTTGTCTTGCTCCGCTTGACGCTTGCGCAGTTCGAGTTGGTAAAGACGGCTTTTGAGCATAGTCATGGCAATGTCACGGTTCCTGTGCTGGCTTCGGTCCTGCTGACATTCCGCGACAATACCCGTAGGAATGTGGGTGACACGCACGGCGGATTCGGTCCGGTTGACGTGCTGCCCACCCGCGCCAGAGGCCCGGAACACGTCCCAACGAATGTCGTCGGGATTGACAATTATCTCAATTTCGTTGCCTTCAATGAGCGGATACACGAAAACAGAGCTGAACGAGGTTTGCCGCTTGCCCTGTGCATTGAAAGGACTGATGCGCACCAGACGATGCACACCATTTTCGCCTTTGAGCCAGCCGTAGGCGTAGTCGCCTCGAATTTCGATGCTGGCGGATTTGATACCTGCCGCATCGCCTTCTTGCTCAAAAAGATCAATGACTTTGAAGCCATTGCGTTCGGCCCACATCTTGTACATCCGTAAGAGCATGGCCGACCAGTCGCAGGCTTCTGTGCCACCGGCACCTGCATTGATGGTGAGCACGGCGTTCATTTCGTCCTCTTTCTGGTTGAGCGTACTCCGAAATTCGGCGTCCTCCAGAATGCCAAGCGTATGGTGGTATTGCGTGTCAACTTCCTGTTCGGAGGCCATCCCTTCTTTTTGGAATTCAAAAATACCTTCAAGATCGTCCAGTTCTCGTGCGAGGGCCGCATAATCGTCGAGCCATTTTTTGCTCATTCCGATTTTGCGCTGAATGCCTTCAGCGCGTTTGGCATCGTTCCAGAAAGTAGGATCTAGCGTTTGGCTGGTCAGGTCTTCGACTTCTTTGATGCGGTTATCCACGTCAAAGATACCTCCTTAGGACCGCCAGCTTGTCTTTCAACTCTTTGAGTTGTTCGATAGTCATTGGAAACGGAAATTTTTAAAAGATTTCAATGTAAAAAACGAGTTCTGAATTAGCTGGAATTGCTCCTCCAGCCGCATCTTGGTCGCCATAGCCCAGTGCGGGCGGAATAAACAGGTAGGCGCGAGCGCCGTGATTGAGGTGCATTACGGCCTCGTCGAAGCCAGCAATCATTTGGCCGCCGCCGGCAGGGAACTGGAGCGGTTGGCGACGGATAAAGGAATTGTCAAAGGGGGTTCCGTCTTTGAGGCAGCCATAGTAGTGTACTTGGAGCACTTCGCCTTCTTGAATGGCGGCGCCTTGTCCTGTTTCCTCCACCAAGATCTTTAAACCAGATGGCCGGTTAATTAGTTCGGCATCGTGCAATCCAGCGGCGTAAGATTTGGCTTTTGCCTGTACTTTTTGGGCTATCGGCTGAACGGCAGCGTCGAGGGCTCGGGCAGCGACGGCTTTTTGTTCAAGACTCACAATATCCAGCAACACGATTTCAAATCGGATTTCCTTTTGTTCCTTTTCTTCAGGTGGCAGATATTGGCGCATGTTGTCGTCCACATTTTGAAAGATGGTAAGGCTATCGCCAAGCCCCATCATCATGGATGCGTCCATGAGCGGAGGAAAGTGGTTGACTTCATCCTCCAATCCAGGGATGTCAAATCGGTACACGCCCCCTGGATTCTTTTTGGAGCTGCTGAGCATGAAGTTGCCGACGTAGACGTCCACATTGGCAAGGATCGCTTCGCCGCGTTGTGGCTTTTTTCCGCTTTTTTTCAAGTGGTGGATGTACCGGTAACCATGCTCTGTGGTGTTTTGAGCCTGTGCATTGGCTATAAAAAACGCAAGGGAAATGGCTAATAAAACTTTGATTTTCAACATTTTGAGAGAACGATGAAGTGTGAGCAATAAAAGATGCCTTGCAATTGCCTCAAATGAATAGTGAGCGTCTCGCTTCAAACGAGACGCTCACTAACTAGTGCCCCTGCCACTAGTGCCGCATCCGGCAAATAAGGTGTGAATATGGATGCGGCACCAGAAGGAACCTAAAACCTTTGAACGCGAAATAAGTTTCGCGCAAGATTATTGACCCATTTCGATATAGAACACCAAGTCGGTGTTTGGTGGGATGTCGGCACCTGCACCTTGCTCACCATAGCCAAGGCTGCTGGGGATGAAGAGGAGGGCTTTCCCACCACGATTGATCAGTTTCATGCCTTCATTGAAGCCAGGGATAAGGCCTCCAACAGAGAATGGGGAAGGGCCACCACGGTCAAAAGAGTTGTCGAACATTTTGCCGTCGTTTTTGCGTACACCATAGTAGCTGGTTGGGATGCTGTCGCCGTCTTTGATGGCAGCACCCGTGCCTTGTTCTATGATGACGTACTCAAGACCAGAGGCTGTTTTTTTGAGATTTGCAAGTTTTTGGCTCTTATATTCAGCCAGCATGTTTTTCACCGATTCGGCTACGAGCATGCCTTGTGCTTTAGCACCTTCTGCTTTTTGCATTTCCTCGGCTTGGCGCTGTTGAAGCACCTCTGGAGTGATAATGTCCTCCAACTTTACCTCATAGCGGATCTCTTTGACTTCGCCGAAGCTTTTGGGGATACCCTTTTTCATTGTGGAGTCAAGGGGTTGGATCACGGTAGCACTGTCGCCTTTGGCCATCAACATAAGGGCCTCGAACACGGCGGGCACCTTGCCTTTCATCATGCTGGAATCTGGCAGAGCGATTTCACGCGGGCCACCTGCGTCGCGGGAAGTGCTTTGTACGAGGGAGTCGTTTACCCAAGTGTTCACACTGATGAGTACTGTGTTGCCGAAAGTGGCTTTAGGGCCTTCGTTGTTGGTGTGGTTGATGACGCGGTTTCCACCTTCTGTGGTCACTTCTTTGCCTTTTTGGCAAGCCACTTGGGCGATGGTGATAAGCGTCAAAACAGACAAAATCAATAAGTTGCGCATTCTTGTCGAGTTAAGTGAATGATAGATGTGTTAGTGGACCTTGGATGTTGGATGTAAGATTTTGGACATTGGATCCGGAACGTGGTCCAACGTCCAATGTCTAAAGTCTTACATCCAAGCTCCTAATTTGCCAAAATTCGGTCCTTGTATTCTGGCAGTATGCTTTTGAATTTTTCGATGGTCGCTTTTAGGCTGTCGTGTGAGTAGGCCCCGGAAGCATTTTTATGGCCACCGCCTTTGAAATGTTTTTTACAAATTTCCTGCACGTCAATGTTCCCTTTGGAACGGAGGCTGAGTTTCACCACCGTGGGTTGGTTGTGAATAAACGCCGCGATGCGTATGTCTTTCACGCTCAACAGGTAATTCACAATGCCCTCCGTGTCGCCACGTTGGATGTCAAATTGCTCGTAATCCTTTCGCGAAAGCCATATTAGCGCCGTTTTGAATTCGGGGTAAAATTCCATTCGATTGCTTAGGCAATGGCCGAGTAGCCGGAGGTTTTTTTCTCTATTGGAATTGAAGATCATATCCTGAACCCCCATGTCGTCTGTGCCGCGCTCCACCAGATCGGCGGCGATGCGAAAAATATTGGGGTTGGTGGCATACCTGAACGAACCCGTGTCGGTCACCAAGCCCGTATAAATACATTTTCCTACGGTATTGGGATTGATTTTATCGCGGTCGCCCATGCCCAAGATGAATTGGTACACCAACTCACAGGTACTGCTGGCGGAGGGCTCCGAAATAACAAAGTCGGCAATGGGGTCTGGATAAAGGTGGTGGTCAATCATAATGCGCTGCACTTTTAAGTCGCGCACATAGTCGCCCAGTTTGTCAATCCGGTCTAAAGCATTGAAATCCAGAAAAATAAGCAAATTTTTCTTGTTGATCACCTGTTTGCATTCTTCTGGCTGGAGATCCCAGATCAAGATGTCACTTGCCCCTGGCAAAGCCTCAAATTCCTCAGGATATTCAGAAGGGAAAAGAACATGTACCGTGTGGCCGTGCTGTTCTAAATAGTGCCGCATAGCGAGCGAACTGCCAATTGCATCGCCATCGGGATTACGGTGCGAGAAGATCGCGACGTTTTTTGGTACGTGGATAATTTGACGAAGCTCTACTGGGAATTCCATTTTTTTTTAAAAACGGCGGCAAAAGTACGCACTTCGCGGTGAAACGCCCTTTTCGCCGCAGATTATTTTTTTAAAAACCTTTTTAGTGGCCTGTTTTGAAATATAATCTTGAGATACCTTTGCGGCCCTTTAGAGGTGATGGAGCGATGGGGCGATAACGTGATCGAGGAAGCGCTAAATATTGGTGCTTTTCCGAATTGCTTAATTGATTGCTCACTCGTTCGCCCAATCACTTCATCTCCTTATCACTTTATCACTTCATATAAGATGGCAAGCAACCGCACATTCACCATGATCAAGCCCGACGCAGTTCGCGCAGGCAACATTGGCAACATCCTTCAAATGATAAACGCTGCAGGCTACCGTATCGTAGCGATGAAACTCACGCAACTCAGCCCTGCAAAAGCGGGCGAATTCTACGCTGTGCATAGCGCACGTCCGTTCTACGGCGAACTCTGTGAATTTATGAGCAGCGGCCCCATCGTGGCGGCCATCCTTGAAAAGGAAAACGCTGTGGAAGACTTCCGTACCCTTATCGGTGCGACCAATCCGGCAAACGCCGCTCCTGACACCATTCGCGCCAAGTACGCTACCAGCGTAGGCGAAAATGCCGTGCATGGATCGGACAGCGACGAGAATGCGGCCATTGAGGGAGCGTTTCATTTTGGTGGCGTGGAGTTGTTTTAACCCCACCCATTCCCCATTTGAGCGCGAGTAAACTGCGAAGCCCGTTGCAAATCATTGATTTGCAACGGGCTTTTATATTTATTGGGAAATTTGGTTGGAGCTCCTAAAATTAGGTTTAGGGTTTAGGGTTTAGGGTGGAGGGTTTAGGGTTTAGGGTTTTGGGGTTAG
>JBBQSW010000112.1:0-9730 GCA_038213575.1 Chitinophagales bacterium
GTTTCAATTCCAGAAAATCAAATAAGTCCTGTAAATACAATGAGGTCTCGGCGATGCGTGAAAAACGACTCACGATGCCCTGTAATAAGCCCTGCAAACGGCTGAATGCTCCCGCTAAAAATGTGAGCGTACCCACGGTGATTTGTCCTGCGATGGTTTGGCCAATCACGAAAACATAAGCGGCGTAATAAGACACCGTTCCGAGGGTAGAAAAAAAGGCACCCCAGCCCGCCCGGCGCAGTGCCAATTTTTGATTTACGAGAAAATAGCGATCCGAAATGGTTTTGAAACGGGTGGCGATAAAGTCTTCGAGACCAAAAATTTTGATCTCCTTGGCCGTCTCGTTGCTCGCCCCGATGTAGCGGAGGTAGTCAATTTCGCGCCGTTCGGGTGTCCAGGAGCGGGAGAGTGAATAGGATTCTTGGTTAAACTTAGACTCGCCTATGAATGACGGAATGACTGCAATGACCAAAATGAGGAGCAACCATGGATTGAATGCGATCAGACCGGCAGCAAGGAACGCAACAGTGATAAGATCTTGCGCTTGCGAAAGTACCATGCTCATCAGCGCTGTGCGCCCGGAAGTCTGGGTGCGGGCGCGTTCAAGCTTGTCGTAAAAATTCGCATCTTCAAACTGATAAAGGTCCAGTGTGGCGGCGTGGCGAATGATTCGGACGGAGGAATCGTTGTTGACTAAATCACCCAAGAGGCTGTCCGTGAGCGTAATAGCGCGATTCAGCAAGCTTGAAAGTACCGCGAGACCCAATTCCGCTCCTACCCAAAACCAAAGCGGATTGGAAATTGTCAGGGCGACCGGCTTGGCGATCTGATCAATAACCTCATCTATAATTTCCTTGCCAACATAAAGCATGGCAAGCGGCACGGCGGCTTGAATGAGCCTCAATGCCATGTTCCAAATCGTCAGTTTTGCGCTGACAGCCCAAATCATCCGGAAGAAACGCGGAACATTGCGAAGGGATTCGAATTGGGAGAAAAAGCCCTTTTTATCTTTGTTTTTCGTCATTTTACCTTGTGGGTTGGCCGTGCGCATTGCACGCCGGTAGTTTTTATCCTTTAACTGCATTTTTACTATTTTCTCCAGTACGCGGTATCTTGGCGCAAAAGTCGTTACCAAACCCGTCTCGCATGAAAAAGTTGTCAATCTGATAACTCTGTGTAGGTTGTTTCATCCGTGCTTAGGATGCAAAACCTCCATTCAAAATAAAAGACCGTCCAGTAGCATACGTTTACAGCGGCTCTTCATTTCATAATAGTACTACTTATTCGCATGATAGCATCATGTAGCCCTTCTTTAGCCGCCTAACTTTGCTATCCTCAAATCCATTTATTCTTCAGTAGAGATCTTCTTGGAAAGTAGAATATTCTGCAATCTCTTCCAAAGGTTGCCAGATATCCCATTTCCAGAAAAGTAGTTTTTAAAACAATTTAAATCAATCAATTTATGAACCGGTATTTACAACCGCTACTCATGCTCACTTGCTGTCTGTTTACGGCGGCAGGTTTAAATGCACAAACACCTGTTGCGTCGTATGCTTTTTCAGGTAGTGCGAAAGACCAATCGTCTTTTGCCAACCATGCCTCGGTGAACGGCGCAGCCCTCACACAAGACCGATTCGGCTGGCCCAACAGCGCGTTTTCCTTTGATGGTACGCAAGGCGCCATTCGCGCCAACAATGCCGCGCAACTCAACTCCCCGAATGCAACCATCAGTTTTTGGATAAACCCCACTTCATTCCCAGCCCAAGGGGAGGGGTTCGTTCTGTCATTCGGCGGATGGCAATCGCGTTGGAAAATTTCGCTGCCCGGACATGGGAAACCTGTTTTTACGACCCACTCGGGTGGTAATTGTTGCAGTGATCTTGACTCCGGCACACCGCTTACCATTGGCTCCTGGACGCATGTAGTCATGGTACACGATGGTACCAACGATATTATTTATTTCAACGGCGTACAGGTCAATACCAAAAGTGCGGCTGGCGCCCTGGATGCAACCATCCATCCGCTGGGCATCGGTTACGACCCAATTGACAACGCCAACTATTTCAATGGTTCGCTGGATGAAGTACAATTGTTCAATATTGCTTTGACCGCGCCCCAAATCGCGGCACTTTATACTGCCCAAAATACGCCGCCAAGCGTAGCCCAAGGTAAGGTTGCGGACTATCAGTTTGATGGCGACGGTACAGACGACACCGCTTTCGGCAACCACGCCGACATTTCAAGCGCCACGCTGACCACCGACCGTTTTGGGTTCGGAAAGAGCGCCCTTTTGATGAACGGAACTACCAGCCAAGTGCGTGCATCCAATGGCGCACAACTCAATTCGGGTACAACAACCCTTAGTTTTTGGGTGAAAATCAATAGCCTGCCCGGCAATGGGGAGGCATTTTTATTCTCTTATGGGGGTTGGCAGGAACGTTTTAAAGTCTCTTTGCCCACCCATGCAAAAGTCGTTTGGACTACCAACCACACCAATGGCATATCTGACATGGACGCAGGCGGCGGCAATGAACTGCCGGTCGGCGTTTGGAAGCACGTTGTGATGGTTCACGATGGTGTGAACGATAAAATATTCATAGACGGCGCACTAAAAGCTACCAAAGCAGTGGCAGGCTTGCTCAATCCAACCACCAAACCGCTTGGCATCGGCTATAATGCCATTGACGGCGGCAACTGGTTTGATGGCGCATTGGACGATATCGGCATTTACAATTATGCCCTTTCAGATGCCGATATTGCTGTCTTGTACACGACAGAAGCGGCATTTCCAGGTACGGCTACTGACTTAGTGGCCGCTTACAGCCTAAATGGCAACGGTACAGACGCGACCCAATTCAGCAACGACGCCGTGCTGTCTGCTACAGCTATTGCAACTACAAACCGACACGGGTGGGCTTCCAATGCACTCACCGGATACGCTACTGCTGACAATTCTGCGGCATTGCAATCGGACTATCAGACGATTAGTTTTTGGGTAAAACCAAATTCACTCCCAGCCTCCGGGGAAGTATTTTTGCTCTCGAACGGCGGCTGGCAGGAGCGGTGGAAAGTGTCTATGCCCGGCCATGGCAAACCTGTTTTTACCACCCATTCTGGCGGCAATTGTTGCAGTGATCTGGATTCCGGTACTCCACTGACAGTGGGTACCTGGACCCATGTCGCGATGACGCATGATGGTGCCAAAGACATCATTTATTTCAATGGTGTAAAAGTCAACGAGAAAAGTGCCCCAGGTACATTAGACAAAACCAAGCATCCATTTGGAATCGGCTATGACCCCATTGACAACAACAACTGGTTTGATGGCTCGCTGGACGATATAGCTATTTTCAACCGCTCCCTTTCGGCGGGAGAAATCGCAGCTTTGTATGCTATACAGAATCAGGTTCCTGCAATTCCAGGCAATTTAGTGGCCGACTACAAAGCCAGCGGAAACGCCGAGGATGCAACGGCTTATAACAACCACGCTACGGTACAAGGCGCACAACTTTCGACCGACCGTTTTGGAAAATCCAACCAGGCGTATTCGTTCAATGGCGTGAATCAGTCGCTGGTAGCAGCCAGTTCACCACAGTTGAATTCGCCCAATACGACCATTAGCTTTTGGGTAAATCCCGCGTCTTTCCCTCCTTCTGGTGAGGTGTTTATCCTCTCCAACGGTGGCTGGCAGGAACGCTGGAAAATCTCAATGCCGGGCCACGGCAAACCCGTTTTCACCACCCACTCTGGCGGCAACTGCTGCAGCGACCTGGATTCTGGCACGCCACTTACCATTGGCACCTGGACACACGTTGTAATGACCCATGATGGCGCAAAAGACATCATCTATTTCAATGGCCTGCAAGTCAATGAGAAAGCTGCTGTGGGTGCGCTGGACGTTTCGGCCAAACCACTCGGCATCGGTTACGATCCGATTGACAACAACTATTTCTTTAACGGCTCGCTGGATGAAGTGCAGATTTACAATGTGGCCTTGAGTGCTCCTCAAATCGCGGCCTTGTACGCTGCGCAGAATCAGAACCCAGGCAATTCCGATACCGAAGCGCCTTGCGCTCCACTCAATCTCGCGGCAACCGTTAGCTTTACCAACGTGCAACTTTCCTGGCTTCCTGCCATGGACAATGTAGGTGTGGTGGCTTACAACGTTTATCAGGGTGGTGTTTTGATTGCCACCACCACTGATTTGCAAGCCTATCTTTCCGGCCTTACTCCTTTGACAGATTACGTTTTTGGAGTTTCCGCAGTAGATGCCGCAGGCAACGAATCCCTGATAACCACCTTAAAAGTAACTTCAGGTCAGGACGAAACACCCGATACAGAGCCGCCAACTGTGCCTGCAAACATCTCTGGAACGGCTGCTTCCAATTCGGTTTTGGTCACCTGGGATCCGTCTACCGACAATGTGCAGGTGGCCGGCTATGTAATCTTGGTGGACGGTATAGTATTTGATACCGTGTCGGCCGCAACGTTTTCGATCTTCATCGGCGGGCTGGATCCTACCACCCTGTACACTTTTGAGGTGTATGCTTTCGACTTGTCGGGAAACAACTCCGGGCTTGCCGAAATCACGCTCAGCACTACGTTGCCGGTAGATACGGGCGAACCAGGCATGGTGGCACATTATCCATTTGATGGAAACGCCAACGATGCTACCCCGTATTTGAACCACGGTGTCATCGGTGGAAACCCGGTATTTGAAGTACCTACCCACCCTAATGGCGGTGGCCAGAACATTAAATTTGATGGCGTGCAGGATTCAGTTTTGGTTCCGAATGCAGTGCAATTGATTTCGGATTACACCACCGTTTCATTCTGGATTCGTGTGGACGACGTGAATCTGTCGGTTGCGGAAGCCTACGTCATAGATTTCGGTCACTGGGACGAACGCTGGAAAATCTCCTTGCCACAACACTTGAAAATTGTGTGGACCACCAACTCCAACAATGTGCAATTCCCTGTTTTCATCTCTGACATGGACAGTGGCGACGGCAACGAAATGGTGAAAAGTTTCTGGTGGTACGTAACTATGGTACACGATGGCACCAACGACATTATCTATGTAAACGGCGTTCAAACGAATATCAAGCCTACGGTTGGGAAGCTGAATTCCACCGCTCGTTCACTTTGTTTTGGCAACAATCCCGTCGAAGGTGGTCAGTATTTCACGGGCGCCCTGGACAACGTGAAAATTTACAACAAAGCCCTGACGGCTGGAGAAATACAACAGCTCTACAACACGGGCACTACGGCTACGAAAGACTTGTTGGCCAATGGTTTGAAAAATCTTGTATTATCGGTTTCGCCCAATCCTACGGTGGATGTGCTGACGGTAAAACATGCTTTTAACAGCAATCAACCCCTGCTGGTTCGTGTTTTCGACGCTGCTGGCAGACAGGTAGATGATTTGCATTTTGCAAAAAATGAGATCCCCGTTGGGCAGTTTTCGCTGAATGTGCATAACTATCCAGTCGGTAATTACACGCTTGACTTTGTGTTCGGTGGTAAGAACCTGGGAGCAGTGCAATTTAACAAGCAGTAATTTTTTTAAAACAAATAGGCGCATAAGTAAAACACTGAATTAAACACATAGGCGCATAGAGCACATAGAGTCTTGATTTTCAAAAACTATGTGTCCTATGCACCTATGTGTTTAAATTAAAATATTTGGTGCTCATTGCTTATGTGCCTACATGTTTAAAAAACCAATTCATGACAAAGCGATTTCCTAATAACCCGATCCTTACGACAAAAGACATAAAGCCTAGTCAACCAGACCTCGTGGTAGAATGTGTGTTGAACCCAGGTGTATTTCAATTTGAAGGAAAAATCTGGCTGATACTCCGCGTAGCAGAACGCCCGGTACAAAAAGAAGGCTCGATCACCTTTCCAATCCTGCGCGAAGACGGCAGCATGGAAATCCTGAGTTTTGAAAAAAATGATCCCGAGCTGAATCTTTCTGATACCCGGATGGTAGGCTACAAAGACAAAACCTATCTTTCGACCATTTCGCACCTGCGCCTGGTGTGCAGCGATGACGGCGAACGATTTTACGAACCCGACGATTTCCCAACCAAGATCTTTGGAAAAGGCCCGCTTGAAACCTTTGGCATTGAAGACTGCCGGGTGAGTTATTTTGAAAACACCTATCACCTGACCTACACCCAGGTATCCGAAAACGGGGTGGGCGTAGGCCTGATGCGCACCCGCGACTGGCGGCAATTTTCCCGCGAAGGCATGATTATACCCCCACACAACAAGGATTGTGCACTCTTTGAAGAAAAAATTGGCGGCCAATATTTCTGCCTACATCGTCCCTCAGGTATTGATCTAGGCGGCAATTTCATTTGGGTTGCTTCCTCGCCAGACCTCCTGCACTGGGGCAAACACAACTGCATCGTGCGCACCCGCGAGGGTTGGTGGGACAGTGCCCGCATCGGCGCAGGTGCGGCGCCCATCAAAACTTCAGAAGGCTGGCTGGAAATATATCACGGTGCAGACGCTCAGCATCGGTATTGTCTGGGCGCGGTATTGCTCGATTTGGAGGACCCCACCAAAGTTTTGGCGCGCTCGCGCGATCCATTGTTCGAGCCCATTGCTGATTATGAAAAAACCGGCTTTTTCGGCAATGTGGTATTCACCAATGGCCATCTGGTGAACGGCGACGAAATAACGATGTACTACGGCGCCTCGGATGAGGTGATTTGTGGAGCTAAGTTTTCGGTGCGTGATATTTTGAAAAATTTATTAAACACTTAATTTTTTAAACACATAAGGGCACATAGGGGCACATAGGGGCACATAAACATAATTTTTTTAAACACATAAGGCACATAAGGACACATAAGGTTGTATATTGGACTTATGTGTCCTTATGTGCCTTCTGTGTTTAAAAAAGTTATGTGTTCAAAAAAAATATGTGTTCAAACAGTAGATACAATTTAATACACCTAAGCTCAACTATGAATAAACTTTCACAAGAATTCCAATTCTTCCGCTCCCACCCGCTCGGGATGCGCACCCTCCTGCTCACCAACCTAATCTACGCCCTGGTGATGCCCATCGTCGAACTCTTCGTCGGGGCGTATATCATGCGCAATTCGGAGGACATTAGTTTAGTGGTCATTTTCCAACTGGCGGTGTACACAGGCATTCCATTGACGTTCCTGATCAACGGCTATTTGCTCAATCATTTCCCGATTGCGCGACTGTATTCATTGGGGATGTTGCTGAGCGGCGTATCTATGTTTGCCATGATGTCGCTGGATAATCTCGACACCTTAGGCGTGTTTGTCGCCGGACTGATCATGGGTTTGTCCTATGGTTTTTTCTGGGCAAACCGTGATTTCCTGGCGCTCAATACAACGAAAGACGAAAACCGAAACTATTACTACGGCATAGAAACCTTCTTTTATACCATTACGGGCATTGTTGTGCCGCTGGCTGCTGGAGCATTTATTGCGGCAACAGATAAAAACGGCTGGTTCGGCGGCAATGTCAACGTGGCCTATCATGGCCTAACGGTTGGCGTATTTGCATTGTCGGTTTTTGCTTCGGTGTTGGTGCATCGGGGCAAGTTTCAAAACCCGAAAAGAGCGCCGTTCCTGTTTTTCAAATTTGATCGTCTCTGGAATAAGATGCTTGGCCTTGCTTCCCTCAAAGGCGTGGCCCAGGGTTATATCGTAACTGCTCCTACCATGTTGATTTTGACCTTGGTAGGGAAAGAAGGCTCGCTAGGCTTGATTACGAGCATTGGGGCGGCATTGTCGGCCGTTTTGCTCTACGTTTTGGGGCGTATCACCGGGCCGCAACACCGTCTGATGATTTACGGGATTGGCTGCGGACTTTTTGTTTTGGGCGCACTGTTCAATGCGGGGCTATACTCGGCAGAAGGGGTGATATTGTTCATGTTGTGTCTGCTTTTTGCCCGCCCGCTACTCGATATTGCGTATTTCCCGATTCAGTTAAAAGTGATAGATGTGGTGGCTGAAAAGGAGGGTCGCAACGAGTTTGCCTACATTTTTAACCATGAATTGGGCTTGTATCTGGGTCGTTTGCTGGGCTGCGGGCTGTTCATTGTACTGGCCAGGTACGTCAGCGAATACACAGCATTACGGTATGCACTACTGGTCATTGCCTCGGTACATTTTTTGGGCTTTTTTGCGATGAAGGGTATCGTGCGGGATTTGGGGAAACAAACATAATTTGAAACTTCGTGCAACCAAAAAAAATGCGTATTTTCAACATAGGAATCATAGGCTACGGTGGCTTCGGGAAATTCCTGCACAATGCCTGGAGCTCGCTCGACAACGTGCGCGTCGTAGCCATCGCCGATAAAAACGCTGCTGCGCTGCAAGCCATGGAGGGTGTAAAAACCTTTGCCGACTGGCGTGATCTCCTTCGTGAAAAAGATATTGACGCCATCGCCATTGTCACCGAACCTTCCACGCATGAGGAAATTGCCACCGCTTGTATGGAGGCCGGCAAACATGTACTCATTGAAAAACCGCTATCCGTTGCGCTTGCTGCTGCTGAAAAAATCATGCAGACCCGCGACCAAACCAGCACCGTTGCGGCTATTGATTTCATCATGCGTTTCAACCCGCTTTTGAAATCAATTCAAAGCTTGACGCAGCAGGAAGTTTTTGGGAAACTACGCCGGGTAAATGTCGAAAACTACGCTCAAGACGAACAACTTCCGCCCGAACATTGGTTTTGGCACCCGGAGCGTTCGGGGGGTATTTTGATTGAACACGCAGTACACTTCATTGACCTCGTACATTTTTTCGCTCCAGCTAAAATCTTGAAAGTGAACGGTTTGAAACACAATCGCAACCCACAGCAGGAAGATCAAATCATGGCAAACGTGCTCTATGAAGGCGGTTTGATTGCCACCCATTACCACTCCTTTGCGCGCCCCGGATTCTTCGAAACGACCCAAATAAAACTCGCCTACGATCTGGCCGATATTGAATTGCAGGGCTGGATTCCGCTTGCCGGAACCCTGAAGGCCCTCGTGAACCCACAAACCCAAAAGGCGATACTGGACAACCCGTTTTTCGAATTGACCGACTCAACGCCCATTGAAAACGCCTCTGACGAGTCGAGACCAAAAGGATGGGGGATTTCTGACAATGCCAACACTTCAAGCCGAAACACCGTTCGCTCCGGGGGTGTTTCTTACGAAGTCAATGAAATTTTGACCGGAAAATTCCAATTAAAGCAATCTAAGCAGGAGGTTTATGCCGACTGTGTCCGGGCTTCGTTGCTGGATTTATTGAGTAAAATTGAAAATACTGAACATCCACTTACCGCCTCGTTGGAAACAGGTTTTGAAAGTTTGAAAGTTGCCGTGATGGCTACAGAGTCGGCTAGGAATGTTGACTAGTGCCGCGTCCACCGAATAACCCATGAATATGCGAAGGCAGATTTTTTGCTCATCAAGGCATGAGGAGGGCTAAATGCGGGACATTTTAACCGACGAAGAACGCAGAGGAGCGGAAAATATGGCCGTCAGATTCATGGGTTATTTGGTGGACGCGGCACTAGCATTCTTTCTCTACTTCTCGGTGTATCCAGATCCCGTACTTCGCCACCTCAGATCACCAAATAAACAAATAAACAACAATGCACAAACTGACCAAAGCAGAAGAGGACATCATGCAGCTCCTCTGGGAAGTGGGCCGCGGCACCGTGACCGATTTACTTGACC
>JBBQSW010000113.1:0-9729 GCA_038213575.1 Chitinophagales bacterium
GCATTGGACCTTTGGGCACAACGGGCCCCACGTTTGCGCAATTTCCAACCGACCGACTATGAGGGGCAGAACCAAAATTGGTCGCTGGCTCAATCGTTGGAAGGCTGGATGTATGCAGGTAACAATGGCATGCTCATGGAGTTCGATGGAACCCGTTGGAGGCATTTTGCCTTGCCTGAAAAACAGGCCGTCCGTGCCATTGCCATTGGCCGCACCGGCGAGGTTTTTTGTGGGGGATTTGCGGAGTTTGGGTTTTGGGCAAAAGATGCCTCAGGAAATTTAATTTATACCTCATTAAGCGCACAATTGGGCGAGGGCCAGGTAGGTAAAGAAGAGATATGGCACATTCTTGTGCAACCAGAATACGTCCTTTTCCAATCTTTTTCTACCCTCTATAAGTATGATTATCAAAAGGTTGTGCCCATAAAGCCACCGAATGCGATCATGTTCGCTCAGGCTGTAAATGGCCAGGTGGTGCTGCCGGTCATTGAGCGTGGTTTGTATGAATTGCTTCCCGACAACACATTTCGGGAGTTGCCAGGTTCTGAAGCGTTGAAGGATAAAATCGTTCAATTCCTCGTGCCTAATGGCAGGGGCGGTATTTGGGCGGGCACTTCAAGCGATGGAATTTTTGAAATTCAGAACGGACATTGCAAGCCTTGGAGCGATCCGCTCAACGAAGTTTTTCGCAAAAAACAGCTCAATAAAGCCGTTGTGTTACGAGGCGGAGGATGGGTTTTTGGTACCATCCTTGACGGGGCTTATATCTTGTACCCATCCGGGCAGTTGCGTGGTCATCTACATCGGGAAAACGGCCTGCAAAACAATACCATTCTGGCACTTCTAGAAGATCGCGATGGTAATCTTTGGCTGGGGCTTGACCGAGGCATTGATTTCGCAGCACTGCGCTCCCCACTGACTTTTTTCACCGATCAGACCGGCAAAATTGGCACGGTTTACACCGCCGCCGTGTACAAGGACAATCTTTATATCGGAACCAATCAAGGTGTTTTTAAAACCCCATACCCTTCCCCCCTCAATCCTGCCCGCTTTTCTTTGGTCGAGGGTTCTCAAGGACAGGTATGGCAACTAAAGGTTTTTGACAACCAATTGATTTGTGGGCATAACAGTGGCACATTTATCATAGAGGGAAATGCGGTCCGACGAATATCTAACATCACAGGAGGATGGTGTGCGGTGCCATTTCCGGGACATTCCAATACGCTGCTTCAAGCGACCTATACCGGTTTAGTGGTTTTTGAAAAACAAACGAAAGGCTCTTGGGTCTTTTCCAGGCGGGTTGGCGGCTTTGGCGAACCCTTGAAAAAAATAGTATTTGACAAGGCGGGAAATCTTTGGGGCGTACACCCCAACAAAGGACTTTTCCGCCTCCGATTAAGCGAGGATATTTCACAGGTACGGGAGTTCAAAACCTTTACCCGCAACGACGGTCTGCCAACTGATTTTCGACTTGGTCTGAGTGTTTTGCCAGATAGCAGTGACCACATCTTGGTTGTCAATGCATTGCCCACTGCATTGCGCTTACGAAACGATTCCGGGAATACAAGCTTTGAACCATTGACCCAACCCATCGCTGCAAGAAAATGGCTGCCAGGCCGGGAAGGAGAACGGTTTGCACTGGACGGGAGCGGGCTGTGGCTGATAAACCCGGGCGGACGAATTCAAAAGATCCCACTGGCGCTCGTTCCAACTTTTGAGAATATAGAAACGCTATCAAGTGGCGAATACCTTTTCTGTCTGGAAAATGGTTTTGCCTTGCTCAACAAGGATTCATCGGCTTCTCAAACCAATCAACAAGCGCTGCCCGCTACCGCCGTCAGCAGGATAAAAACAACGGATAACCAATCATTTTTGCCTGTAGAGGGCTTGTCATTTGCTTATCGGAATAATAGTCTGGAATTCCAGTTCGCTCAGCCATTTTATGAACATCCGGTACGGTTTTCCTGGTTTTTAGAGGGCTTTTCTAAGTCTTGGTCGCCTTGGGCTTTAATGTCTGAAAAAGAATTTACCAACCTTTCCGCAGGTCGGTACACGTTTCGGGTGCGGAGCGAGGCAGGAGGCGAGGAGGCCATCGTCAGATTTCGGGTTGAGCCGCCTTGGTATCGGTCAGTTTGGGCAATTGGCGTTTATTCTCTGCTTTTGCTGGCTTTGTTCTGGTTTTTGGAATTGTACAACCGCCGTCGGTTGGAACGCCAACGCCAGCTTTTGGAGGCCGAAAAAGAAAGAGAAATCCTGGTATTGGAGGTAGAAAACAAAAACCGCGAACTGTCGAACGCCGCCTTTAACCTGATTCGGAAGAATGAGGCACTTCAAAGCTTGAAAGACAATCTGTTGGATTCCAAAAACGAACCGCGTGCGCTTTCCAAAATTGTCCGGGAAATTGACGCACACTTGGAGGGCGATCACGATTGGGAAATATTTGAAGAGTCGTTCAACCGCGTACACGACGATTTTTTTAAACGCCTTATGCTGGAATTCCCCGATCTCACTCCGGGTGACCTTCGTTTGGCGGCCTATTTGAAAATGAACCTCTCCTCCAAAGAGATTGCACCGCTCCTCAACATCTCTATTCGAGGCATCGAAAACAAGCGTTACCGGCTGCGCAAAAAACTGGGCTTGTCGGAAGAGGCTAATTTGACGGAGTTTATCATGGTGTTTTGAAGAGTTTTAGCCATTTTTGGGCATGGCGTAGTAGTGGTGAGGTGCGTTTTTCTTTGAAAATGGCATTCCTGTCGTAATTTCATGCTGTCTAAAAAGGGAGCGCCGCAATTTTTTCCTGAAAATGAAAAAGGAATGCCCACAAACACTAGCAGCACTATGGCCCATTTCCGTTACGCGTCTTTCTTCCTACTCTTTGTCAATGCTTGTGCATGGGCTCAAGCGCCTTCCATTCCAGTGGGCCTAATGGCTACCGGATACGAACAGCACATCGGACTGACTTGGCAGGCAAATCTCGAACCCACTCTTACGGGCTATAAAATCTACCGCTCAATCAACGGGGGCGGATCGTATGACTTTTTGAAACAGGTGGGAAAAGAACCTATTTTGACCGACTGGACGGGCGATGAAGGGCAAAATTTGAGCAGATACTATAAAATAGCAGCAGTGGCGGGCGTGTCAGAAAGCGGATTGTCTGACGAAAGCACGGCTACTACACATGCCATGAGCGACGAGGAGTTGCTCGAAATGACCCAACGCGCCACCTTCCGCTATTTCTGGGATTATGCACATCCAGTCAGCGGACTTGCCCGTGAGCGCTCCAATGGCAACCCGAACACAGTGACGACCGGCGGTTCCGGATTTGGCATCATGGCCATGGTGGTCGGTGCTGAACATGGCTGGGTAACCCGTGAGGCAGCCGTGGATCGAATGATTCAAATTGCCTCGTTTTTGCAGTTTGCCGACCGTTTCCACGGTGTTTTTCCGCACTGGATGAATGGCACGAATGGCAACGTCGTTCCCTTCAGCCAATTCGATGATGGCGGTGATTTGGTAGAAACCGCTTTTCTGATGCAGGGCTTGCTGGCAGCTCGGGCATATTTTGACCAAAATACGCCCCTCGAATCGGCGCTCCGCGATGTTATCACCAGCCTTTGGGAGGAGGTAGAATGGGACTGGTATCGGAAAAACAACAGCGCGGTGTTGTATTGGCACTGGTCGCCCAACTACGGCTGGCAGATGAATTTTGCCTTGCGTGGCTTTTATGAGGCGCAAATCGTGTACATTCTTGCGGCAGCTTCTCCCACGCATCCCGTACCCGCGAGCCTATACCAAACGGGTTGGACTTCTTCAAATTACGCCAACAACAGCGTTCATTTTGGCCGCAAAATCTATTGTGGCCCCTTTGGAGGCGGTCCGATGTTTTTTGCGCACTACTCCTATTTGGGTTTTGATCCACGTGGCCGTAAAGATGCTTTTTGCAACTACTTCGTGCGCAATCGCAACCACGCACTGATTCAGCATGCCTATTCCGTAGCCAATCCTGAAAACCACGATGGGTACGCTGCAGATTGTTGGGGGCTTACCTCCTGCGACGGCCCGAACGGATATGCTGCACACGATATCCACCCATCCAACGATGATGGAACCATTGCCCCGACGGCAGCCCTTTCAAACATGCCCTATACCCCAGAGGAAGGACAAGCAGCACTCCGTCACTTTTATCGGGTCCAGGGCGAGCGCTTGTGGGGATCGTATGGCTTTTACGATGCGTTCAATCTCAACCAAAACTGGTTCGCAAGTTCCTATCTCGCCATTGATCAAGGCCCTATTGTCGCGATGATCGAAAACCATCGTACGGGCTTGCTCTGGCAACTTTTTATGCAAAACCCGGAAATAGCCCCTGCGCTCCAAGCCATTGGTTTTCAGGCTGACAGCTCGCCTGCGGAAGAAGCATTTATTGAAAAAAACGGGTTTGATGTGTTGGCTTTCCCCAACCCAATTTCTAGTAATGGAGGCGTGTTAAACCTCGAATTTTCTATCTTGGAAAAACAAAAACTGACGCTGCAAATCGTGGACATGGAAGGTAAAACGCTGCAAATCCTGTTCAAGGACAAAGCATTTGCTGCGGGCATATTTCAAGAGAAAATTCAAATTCAAAACCTGCCACGAGGAGTGTTTTTTGTGGAAATTAAAAATGGAACGGGCGGGACATGGGTTAAGAACCTGGTGATCGAGTGAACTCAATCCCGTCTGACGACTCTAAGTCGTCTGACGGGCAAATCAATAGCGTTCAGACGACTTGGAGTCGTCAGACCGCGACAACGTTGTAACTAAATCATTTTCACACATAACCAATTATTAAAGAAGTGCTTATGAAAAATTTCTTTATCACAGCCTTACTTTTGATTTTCGGCATCTTGGGCGCGAATGCTCAGGTCTGCTACGCCGATTTTGAAGGGCCGGGACTCAATTTCCTAGGCCTTGACGGGGTATTGACTTCACCGTTTGCAAATCCCAATCCCAATTCAGTAAATTCCAGCCCAAATTGCGCCAAGTATGTTAAGTCGAATATGCACGCATACAGTCTTATTCTGGCTGATAACGGCGCACCGTTCGACCTTTCAGTGAACAACCAGTTTAAAATTGACATCCTCGCCACGGTACCGACACAGTTTATTTTTAAACTGGAAGGCTCAGGTGGAGGGTTTGAGAAGACCATAGACATAGCAGTAGCGGGTGAATGGGTAACCTACACGATTGATTTCAGTGCCCAGGCTTTCAATACAGGTCTGAGCAAAGTGGTCATGTTCTTCGACCCAGGCGTTGAGACAAGCAGCGACACCTATTTCTTTGACAATGTGTGCGCCGGGAGCGGAAAGATTTGTTATTCCGATTTTGAAGGCCCGGGCCTCACGTTTCTTGGCTTGGATGGGGTGATGACAGCCCCGGCACCGAATCCTACACCCAACGCCATTAACAACAGTGCAAACGTTGCGCAGTATGTGAAATCGAATATGCACGCCTATAGCCTGATTTTGGCAGACAATGGCGCATCATTCGACCTATCAGTAAACAACCAGTTCCAAATTGATGTGCTGGCTGCTGTACCAACGCAGTTCATTTTCAAACTTGAAGGCACTGGTGGTGGATTTGAGATCACAAAAAACATCGCTGTTACGGGTGCCTGGCAGACTTACACCTTTGATTTTAGTGCTCAAGCGGCCAACACCGGGCTGAGCAAAATCATCATGTTTTTCGACCCGGGCGTAGAAACCAGTGGTGACACCTATTACTTTGACAATGTGTGCGCTGTGCCAAACCCTTGCCCCAACGACACGCCTGATCCTGACATCATTGACGATTTTGAATGCAATCGCAATGCCACCTACACGGGTGACTGGAGTTTCTTCTCTGTGGTGAACAACCCGGCCCCAACAGGCGACAACAACTCCGCAAAAGTGGGCAGATTTGATGACCCAAGCGGCCCGGGCACCGAATATTCAAACATTCAGATTGACTACGAAAACCCGCTTGACCTCACTGTGCGCAATCGGTTCTCTTGCCAGGTTTGGGCGCCCAAAGCAGGAAATCTGCTCATCAAACTGGAAGGCGGACCGAATGCTCCCATGGAAGTAGCGACACAAGTTACGGAACTGAACAAGTGGGTAACTTATACCGCGGACTTTAGCAGCCAGATCGGCAAAGGCCACAAGAAGTTTGTCATTTTCTTCAATGCTGGTGTCAATGGCGAACCGGGCGATGTGTATCACATTGACAACATAAAACTTACGGCCGTGCCTTCTTTGCCGCCGCTCGAAGATTTCCAAGACGGTATCCACCTCGGCTGGCAGGCATTGGATCAAAACGGACCGATCCACGGTGTGTTCCAAGGCCCGGTGAATAACCCCAGCCCGAACACTGTGAACAACTCCACGCAGGTGGGTTGCTACACCAAAGGTTCTTCTGCATTTTCGACTTTGCAGGCATTTACATTGACCAATTTTGACTTGTCACTTTATGGCCAATTCAATATAGATGTACTTAGCCCACAAGGTGGAGGCACCGTGACATTTATTCTCAGTTCGGCCATTGATGGGAATAAAGAAGCAGAGGCAACCATTACTACCCCCGGCGAATGGGAGACGCTTAGCTTTGACTTTTCAGCGTTTAGCGGAATCACTGATTTTAGTGAATTACGCATCATTTTCAATGCAGGCACGGCAAATGCAGGCCAGACCTGGTACATTGACAATCTTCGTCAAACAGAAGTTACCATTGACCCCTGCGCAGATGTTGTACCTGTCCTGAACATCATTGATGACTTTGAATGTCAGCGCAACTACGTCCAGATTTTCTACGGCGCTAGCGACCTCGCAGTGGTGAACAACCCGAACCTCGCGCCTGAAAACGGTTCACTCAAAGTAGGGGAGTACACAGATCCGGCAGGTGCAGGCACCGAGTTTGCGGGCATCGGATTTGAGTTTGCTGCCCCACCTGATTTGAGCGTTTACAATCATCTTTCTGTTCAAGTTTGGGCGCCGTTTGACAACGTGCCGTTCATGTTCAAACTTGAAGGCAGCGGCCAGGGAGTAGAGATTTTTGACACCCTGACCGAAGGCAACAAGTGGTACAAATTCGATATTGACTTCAGTGGCGCCGTCGGTACACAGCACAACAAATTGATCATTTTCGCCAATGTACTCAGTGCAACGGGGGGTGGTACCTATTTGTTTGACAATATCCGCTGGGCACGGGCTGGCTATAATGGTTGTATCGTAGACCACGAGGCTGCTCCTACTACCCTGAATTACACGTATTTCGCCAACGGTCACCTGGAAACAGAGGGCTACCAGTTTGAAGTGATTGACAATCCGAATGCATCGGGTATCAACACCAGTAGCAAGGTGGGCAAATTCGTAAAAGCAAGCGATGGCGCACCTTTCGCAGGGATGTATTCTAATCCTAATTTGGAGTCTCCGATTGATTGGAAAGGCGTGAAAACGGTAAAGGCTAAGGTTCACATGGATCACATTGGCAACTTCGCAGTGAAGTTGGAAGGCTCGCAGACGGGTGCGCCTGGATTCGAACTTCCCGTAGCCAATACCTTGATCAACCAATGGGAAGAACTCACATTCGACTTCTCGGTGGTGCCAGACAATGGCGAATACCGCCGTATTACCCTCTTCTTCGACCTCGGCATTGATGCTACAGGTACCGACGTGACCTCGTACTTTGACGATATCGTGATTGGCGCTGGCAAGTGCGGTTCAGTAAGCACCTTCAGTCCTGCCAATGCAGCACCTATGCGTGTATCTCCGAATCCAACAGCAGATTACCTGATGGTTGAAAACATGGCCGGCGTAGCTCGTCTCGAAGTATTTGACCTGGTGGGTCGCCGAGTTGCAGTAGCAAACACCTCAGGTGATAATTATACCGATCTTGATGTAACGCAATTCCCAGCCGGGATGTACCTGCTGAACGGTTTCGACCGCACAGGTGCGTTGGTGGGCAAGGCGAAGTTTGTCAAAAAATGAGTTTAGTCTGATGAGCCGTCTTTTCTAGGCGGGAACTGTGAGTTTGTAGTGTCGGGGTGGCCCAAAGTCACCCCGACACTCGCTCACTTCTTTTTTGCCGAACCATTTTTATGAAAAAATCCCCCCTCATTTTTCTGCTCGTTCTGCTGGCGCTCCATGCCGTCACGGCACAGGCGCCTTCTGCTTCCATCGGTGCGGAAAAACCTCTTTTTAGCCTCGAGGAGGTCCATAAACGGCATTTTATTTTCTTTTGGGAATTGGCGCACAAAACCAATTTCCAAATTCCTGACCGGTATCCGACCGACGATTTTTCAAGTATTGCTGCTACCGGATTTGGGCTTTCGACTTATCTGGTGGGTGTAGAACGGGGTTGGATTACTAGGGCGCAGGCGGCAGAAAGAGTACTGAAAACCCTCGAATTTTTAAAAAACTTACCGCAAGGCCCTGAGGCAAGTGGTGTAGCGGGCTATCGAGGCTGGTTCTATCATTTTCTGAACACACAAACCGCGCTCCGTTACAAAACAGTAGAACTTTCTAGTATTGATACGGGTCTGCTGATGGCGGGCGTGCTGTCGTGCATGACCTATTTTGACCAGGACATTCAGACAGAAGCGGACATCCGCAAAACGGCCGATTACTTATTTCGCCGGGTAGAATTCGATTGGTTTTTGAACGAGCAAAACCGCCTGAGTATGGGCTGGTTCCCAGAACGTGACGGGTTTTTGGCTGCTGATTGGCGCGGCTACAACGAAGCCATGGTCCTGAACATTATGGCGCTCGGCTCACCTACCCATCCCGTGCCGTCTAGGTTGTGGGAGAAATGGTGCGAGCCTTATTTTCGAGCCGAATTCCAAGGCCAGGATCATGTGAATTTTGGTCCACTTTTCGGGCATCAGTACAGCCACTGCTGGATTGATTTTCGGGGCATTCAAGACCCCTACATGAAAAAAGCGGGCTTTGATTATTTTGAAAATTCCCGCCGCGCCACGCTCTCACAACGGCAATATGCCATCAAAAACCCCGGAAAATTCAAAGGCTACGGCCCCAATATCTGGGGTCTCACTGCGGGGGATGGACCCGATGCAGTCATGCATCATGAGGGCAAAAAAATCTTTTGCCCCGGTTACGGCGCACGCGGCGTAGCCATTGATTATCAAGAAGATGACGGAACCATTGCACCCACGGCGGCGATTGCTTCCTTGCCTTTTGCCCCCGAAGTCGTGCTTCCTACTTTGGAAGCGATGTGGAACCGATGGCCAGTAGGACCCTACGGTTTCTTTGATGGCTACAACGAGACCTTCACAGAAATAAACCGATCTCCCAATGCACAGCCCGGCTTGCCGTTTTGGGTAGACAAAGATTACCTCGGCATAGACCAAGGCCCCATCGTGCTAATGATGGAGAACTATCGCTCCAGTTTCCTCTGGGATTTGATGAAACGCAATCCGTATATCGTTCAAGGCTTGAAACGGGCTGGGTTCACCGGTGGCTGGCTCGAAAAAACAGAAACACAAAAATTGCTCCAAGGCATCGCGTTTGCCGATGGTGAAAAAGCAATTATCAACCCTGCCATACCGCTCGATCAGAATGGATTTTTTCAACGAGCTATCTACAGGGACAAAACAGGAAACACACTGCCTTATCAATTGATGACTCCATGGAAGGAAGGGGCCAATGTCCAAGGTTCAACGTCCAAAGTCCCTCTTGTCATTTTTCTACACGGATCAGGTGA
>JBBQSW010000114.1:0-9673 GCA_038213575.1 Chitinophagales bacterium
CAATTGCCCAGGATTGTTCGATCCCTTATGTGCCTTCGCAGTTTAAGGCCCGGCTGGCATGGCGGTCTAGCCAAAACAATACATCTACAGCTGCTACACCGGTAGTAGCCAACCTGAACCCCCAGGCGGACAGTCTGCCTGAAGTCATTGTGGCCGGAGGAATTGGGCTGGTGGATAGGTTGCAGTTTTTCCGGGGCGACGGCTCGAATGCTGCGAACCCATTTGAACTAATCATCCCTGGCGGCATGGAGTTTTATCCCGCTCCGACTTCAACTATCGGGGATGTGAATGGCGATGGCATACCCGAACTGCTGATTTCCTGTGCTGACAACCGGATCAGGGTTTATAACAATTACGTTGAAAACCCTACGGCCCCTATGAGCCTTTGGATCGTCTCTACTGGATTACTGGATGCGGCCGATTTAAGACCCTCGCTAGCCGATTTTGATGGGGATGGGGTGCCGGAAGTCTACACCGGCAGCGATATTTTCAAATTCGATTTTTCTAACCCAGCGAATCCTCTGCTGACAAAAATTATCAACGGTCCGGGAGAAAAAGGCCAAACCAGCTATAGTTTTTACTCGGAAAGGTCTTGCAACCCTACAGCTGTAGATATGCTGACCCAAGCCGAATGCAATGGAGACCCAGATTGTGGAGGACTGGAGTTGGTGGCCGGGACCAAGATCTATTCCATAGATGTGGATTTGAACGACGGAGATGGATATGAAATCAAAGTGAAACGCGACCTAACTACCATGGTGCCACCGACGGCTGGATACAGAGATGGGTACACTTCTGTAGCCGATGTAAACCTGGATGGGATTCTAGACATCATCGTCACCGGAATACGCCAAACGAATCAGGCCGGTATGTATATTTGGAATAAAAACGGACTGATCCGATGGTTTCCTTATCCACTTAATACTACGAATAGTGGAAGTTTGGCCTGTATCGCCAATGTTTTTGATGATACCGATCGGGGGTTTGTTACGGATTTTCCTGAAATCCTGATCTGTAGCTCGGGGAATTTTACCTGCTATAATGTGCAGGCTAACCCCTATTGGTGGAATCTGCCGACAACAGATGACTCCGGTTGGACGGGGTCCACCGTGTATGATTTCAATGGCGATGGAATCTCGGAAATCGTGTACCGCGATGAAACGGATCTGCGTATTTTGTATGGAGGGTCTACCCCTTTCCCGCCAGGTGTGGATGGGCAGCGAAACTGGTTCAAAACCCCCTGCTTTTCGGGCACTGCAGATGAATATCCGGTAGTAGCAGATATAGACAACGACGGCGAAACGGAAATTGCCGTGACTGGCCGTGCTGCGGCTCCACCCATCTTTGGGTCCGATGAAAGGTTCAGGGGTCGCTTAAATGTGTATGAGTCAGACGCTGGCCCCTGGGTGCCCTGCCGCAATGTCTGGAATCAATTCAACTACTTCATTGTCAATGTGAACGATGACCTTAGCATCCCGGCAGTGCAGCAATTGCACCATCTCGAATTACCGGCACCCGGCTCTGGCATCCGGCCTTTCAATACCTATCTCTCGCAGCGACCTTTGCTGAACGACGACTTCCTGCCGTTCATTCCGCTCCCGGATGCCTCGGCTGTGGTGGATCAATTTAATTGCCTCGGTGACAGCGCTGTCATTCAGTTGAACATCTGCAATACAGGCGATAAAACACTGCCGGCGGGAACACCAATTTCGTTTTATCAATCCGACCCGACCTCCACTGCGGCACTTTTGCTCGGAACAGTACAATGGACCAATGTCCCCATCAAAAAAGACTCCTGCAAGACTTTCAGTTTTACTCTCCCGAAAGTGGTTGGAACATTTTTTGGCGTAGTAAACGACGACGCATCCTTGCCCCCTCCTTTTCAATTGGACCTGCATTTTCCGGTTACCAATCAGTTGGAGTGCTATTTTTTGAACAATATTTTCCAATATGATCTTCCGGATGTGCCTCCTTCCTTCAGCCTCGGACCCGATCTGGGCGCCTGTCAGGATACCGCCGTGCTGCTAATTGCCGGAACTGGCTTCACTCATTACGTCTGGCAAGATGGCAGTACGAGCAACACCTTGCAAACCCAAAATGCGGGCCTGTATTGGGTGGAGACAACCGATGTCTGTGCCCAAAAACTACGCGATACCGTATTGATAAACCTTTTTGACAAACCTGATATTCAATTGGATACAATCCAAGGCGATTGTTTTGGAAATCCTGCGGTCGTGACCGCTACAGGCCAAAGTGCCTACCTACCCCTCAGTTATATCTGGTCTTCCGGCGATACCTCCCCCAGCATCAGCGGGCTTCCCGATGGAATATATACTGTGACCGTGACCAATGCCAAGGGCTGTACATCCACGAATGCAAGCTGGGTAGAAGCAGGCGGAAACCTTCAGGTGGCGGCTAACATTGCCGCGCCGATTTTGTGTTTTGGACAAACCGGGGCGCTCAGCCTGAATTTTCTGACTGGAAACCCGCCCTACAACTTTCTTTGGTCAGATGGCAGCCAAACGCCGGATTTGCCCAATGCGCTCGCGGGCAATTATTCTGTGACCGTCACGGATGCTGACGGTTGTGTTGACATGGTTCAAATATCCATTCCCCAACCAGAGGTATTGATTTCCAATGGGGGAGTTGCAGTGCCCACTTGTCCAGGTTTAGCCACGGGTGAGGTTTCATTTCAAGGTGCTGGACAAGCTACCCCGCCTTACACGCTGCTTTGGTCGAACAGCGGAACTACCCCTTTTATGGCGGGCTTGTCGGCGGGCAATTACCAGCTCACCATCACTGATGCCAACGGTTGTACGCTGGTAGATAACATTCAGGTGCCAGAATATCAGCCGCCCAACCTAGCGACTACAGAGGCTGAAGTAACCTGTTTTGGAGCAAATGATGGAAGCGTTTCGGTGAATGTTGTGAGCGGTGTTCCTGGTTATGGATATACCTGGTCAAATAATTTCACGACGAACCAAATTCAGGATTTAAACCCCGGGAATTACACCTTGACCCTTACCTACGCCAATGGAGCTTGCGCCCAAACCTTTGATTTTCAAATAGAGGAACCTTTGCCCGTCCTATTGTCTGCGGTGTCGAACCCGGCAATATGTAATGGTGGTTTGGGTGGCGGCGTTGATTTGACGGTGCAAAATGGCGTGGCGCCGCTGGCATTTTTATGGTCGAACAACTCTTCTTTCGAAGACCTCTCAAACGTTGGAGCGGGAGATTATCAAGTGACCGTCACAGACGCAGGCGGTTGTACCCAAACCTTTGCGCAAACGGTGGGCGGTTTGCCCGCGATTACCCTGAGCGCCGCCGCACAGTCGCCCCAATGTGCGGGCGGGACGGATGGGAATATCCAACTTTTGCCGGGCGGCGGCACCGGGTCATTTCAGTTTCTTTGGTCAAACGGAAATGCCACGGCGTTGCTGAATGGGGTAGGGGCAGGCACTTACACGGCTACTGTAACGGATGCGGCGGCATGTACAGAGGTGCTGGTGGTGCAAGTGACCGAACCTACAACACTCCTGAGCGCTGGGCTGTCTGCATTGCCCGCTTGTCCGGGAGAAGCCAACGGTGCGGCCAGTTTTCTGGGTGCCAGCCAGGGTACGCCGCCTTACAACCTGCTTTGGTCCACGAACGAAACCAGTCCCAATCTGAGCAATCTAGTCGCCGGGAATTACCAACTTACCCTCAGTGATGCCCATGGTTGTACCTTGGTGGAGAGTGTTCTTGTGACTGAATTTTTGCCGCCAGCTGCCCAGCCAAGCATTGCTGATGTAACCTGCTTTGGCAGCAACAATGGCAGTATTTCGGTGGGAATTACGGGCGGTTCGCCGGGCTTTGGTTATGTCTGGTCTAACAACGCTACGTCCGCTGCAATCAACAACCTTTCCCCCGGGAATTACACATTGACCCTTACTTATGCGAATGGAACATGCGCACAAACATTTGATTATCAAATAAATGAACCGACAGTACTGCTTTTGGTAGACACCGTGGTTACCGCTGTAAATTGTTTTGGAGATAACAACGGCGCGATTGATTTGTCGGCCCTCGGCGGCTTTGCGCCCTATCAATTCCAATGGACGGGCAATCAAACCTCGGAAGACCTTGCCAACCTCGCTGCCGGGAATTATATGCTGACATTGACGGATGAAAACGGGTGTACGCTCAATGCGCAATTTACCGTGCCACAACCCGCGGCATTGGCCCAGACTGGAATCATCGGTGCTGATACCTGCCAAAGCTCGAATGGCTCCGTCGTCATCCAACCTTCTGGAGGTGTTCAACCGTACCAATATACTTGGTCTAACGGCATTTCGGCTTCGAGCCTAATGGGGCTGCCTACAGGGAATTACCTATTGACCATTACCGATGCCAATGCTTGCACGGAGCAGGTGTCTGTGCAAGTTCCGCAACATGGCTCTATACCATCCTTGAGCACTTTTACCGATCTGCTAACCTGTGCAGAAACCGCTGTAAATGTGGGTGTTACGGTCAATCAAAACAATGTGCAATACACCTGGCTTGCGCCCAACGGAACCTTGCCCAATCTGGCAACCCATAGCGTGCAAACGGCTGGGACGTATCAAGTGACTGTTACCAATGCTTTTGGTTGCCAGTCTGCGGCGCAACTTCAGGTGACGGAAGATGTGGCAATCCCCGTAGCAGAAGCCGGGCCGCCTACGATGGATATTTTGTGCGACGAGACAACGGTGCTGTTGAACGCTGCCGGTTCCTCGCAGGGCAGCGGGTTTTTAAACCGCTGGACCAGGATGGAAAATGGCTCTGTGACCTTGGACACGGTGGCGGTTTTGCTGCCGATTTTTGAAAGCGGCTTGTACGTCCACACGGTGTTGAATTTGAACAACGGTTGCGAGGCAAGCGATTCGATTTTGGTCCATTGGGACGAGCCCATTGGGGCGGCTCTGGCGGTGGAATCCATCCGCTGTTTTGGCGACCGCGACGGTAGGATTGACATTCAAAATTTTACGGGAGGCAATCCGCCCTTCTTGTATTCAATTAATAATCAGGCGTTTAGTGCGCAGCAAAGTTTCTCCAACTTGCCACCTGGCACTTACACTTTGCGCGTCCGCGACCAATTTGGATGCGCTTGGGAGCAATCAGTGGTACTGACAGAACCCGAAGCTCTTTCGGTCGAACTGACTGCTAGTGACACGGCGCTTTTTTTGGGGCAATATGTCCAACTCAACGCCCTGCCCTTGCCCAATGGTGCGAATTTGGTTGAAATTGATTGGGAACCCGAAGGTTTGAACTACGCGCCCCTGTCTTTGGAGCAGCGGCTGAAACCGGAGACACACACCGAGTTTGTGGTGCATATTACGGATCAAAACGGCTGCGTCGCGGAAGACCGCTTGTGGGTATCAGTGTACAACCACAACATTTATGTGCCTAATATCATCCTTCCCGGCAGCGAGTCAAACACCTGGTTCACCGTTTTTGCGGGAGACGGGGTGCCGGAAGTGCGTTTGCTGCGCGTATTCGACCGCTGGGGCGAGCAGCTGTTCGAGCGCCGCAACTTTTTGCCCAATGTCCCGACCCTTGGCTGGGATGGAGTCTATCGCGGGCAGGCGGTGAATCCGGGCGTATTTGTCTGGTATGCCGAGGTACTGCTGTTTGATGGCCGGGTGGTGTTTTTGAAAGGGGATGTGACGGTGGTGCGGTGAGGGGGTAGCACGGCCTTTAGGCCGTCGGGAGTTGTGCCGTTTACGGCGCAGTTTTTCACACACGTTTGCGAAATCTTGGAGTTTCGCAAACGTGTGTGAAAAACACTAATTTTGCACAAAACTTTATAAACATGGCAGCCACGCTCGAAGCCCGCAAACTTCATAAGCTGATTTTGCGAGTCGGTTCTTTTGGGAGAAGATTGCAAATTTGATACAATATCCAGGTTTGTGGTTGTTGAAGGCTCCTTCTTATGGCCTATTATTTCTTTTTCCTCAACTCTATTATTCTCAACTCCCCCAACATTTTTCCCTCCGTCTCGGCCTCTATCTCGAAAACAAACTCCCCCTCCGCCTCGTCACCTTCCTCGACCGCATGAGCGAGCAGCATATCTTTGAAGATAACCGCCGCATAGTCAAGGGCAAAAAGCAGCGCGGGGCCACCTGGCGTTTCCGGCACAAGATTTTGCAGGATTATTTTGCGGGGTTACGGGATTGAATCCTATAAGGTTTCCAAAAACCTTATAGGATTTTGTACTTCGGCAATATACACCAGAGCAATTTTCAATTCAGGCATTTCACGAACCTTGCATCCTTCCCAAACACAGGGAAAACCCTTACCCGATTCCGGCTAAAATTGCGGTGAATACCCCCAATTTACCTACTCACCTGTAATAGACGGGCCCTAAAGCCGTTCCTTGTGTTCTTTCCTTAACCGATTACTTAATTTTCAATCATGACATTCTCCCGTTTTCTCTTCGCCGCAGTTGCGTTGGTTCTTTTTATAGAATCTTGCAAAAAGGACACCGACCAAACCACCCTCCAAATCCGTCTTACGGATGGCCCAGGCGATTTCCAGCAAGTCAATGTGGACATCCAAGAAATCAGGGTCAAAACCTCCAACGACACTGCCCAGTGGATTCTACTCCAAACCAATGCAGGCATTTACAACCTGCTCGATTTCCAAAATGGTATTGACACCTTGCTTGCTGTAGGCCCTGTGCCGATGGCGACACTGAAAGAAATCCGGTTCATTTTGGGCCCGGACAATTCCGTGATGGCAGACAGCATCGTGTATCCGCTCACCACGCCCAGCGCCCAGGAATCGGGACTTAAAGTGAAGATTGACAAAGATTTGGCACTCGATCTCAACACCTTCGTGCTTGATTTTGACGCTGCCCTATCGGTGAAGATCCAAGGCAATGGCGTGTACAAACTGCATCCGGTCATTAAGTTGAAATAAGCTTAAAAGATTGTTTTCGAAACACCCGTCCTCTGTCATCCCTCTGAAGTGAGGGGTGGCAGATTTTTTTTAACCGTTTAACCGTTTACCCGTTTACCCGCCGTAGCCTTGGCGGAGGTGGGTTCATTGTTACTATTATTGCCGTGGTGGCTTTTGTCATTAACATCAGCACCCGCGGGAGGTGGGTTCATTGTTACTATTATTGCCTTGGTGGCTTTTGTCATTAACATCAGCACCCGCGGGAGGTGGGTTCATTGTTACTATTATTGCCTTTCGGCACTTTACCCGCCGTAGCTTTAGCGAAGGCGGGCAAACCAAAGGCGGGTATAGCGAAGGCGGGCAAACCAAAGGCGGGTATAGCGAAGGCGGGCAAAACGAATGTGGACAAACCAACAGTTAGGTTCGCGACTTCATATCCTAGGAAATGTGCTTTTTTAAAACAAAAAATAGTTTTTTGCACTACCTTGCTGCCCAATTTTTCAATGATCCCTCCTCCGCCAAGGCTACGGCGGGTAAAAATGTCAAAAAAACTCTTCCTCCTCGACGGTCACGCGCTGATTTACCGCGCCCATTTCGCGTTTATCACCCGTCCGCTCATGAACTCCAAAGGTTGGAATGTCTCCGCCGTGCAGGGGTTCATGCGCACCATGTGGGATTTGATGCAAAACGAAAAACCCACGCACATCGCCGTCGTGTTCGACCCCAGGGGCGGCACTTTTCGCAACGAAAAGTACGAGCTGTATAAAGCAAACCGCGAGGCCCAACCCGAAGACATCACCTTTGCACTGCCCTGGGTAAACAAGATCGTGCGGGCCATGAATATCCCCGTCATCATCGTGCCCTTCTACGAGGCCGATGACGTGATCGGCACCCTCGCCAAACAGGCTGAAAAAGAGGGATATACCACTTACATGGTCACGCCCGACAAGGATTTTGGACAATTGGTGTCCGATAATATCCAACTCTACAAACCCAGCAAGGGTGGCGAACCCGCCGAAATCTGGGGGCCCAAAGAAGTCTGCGAACGCTGGGGTATCAAGCGCGTAGATCAAGTTGTAGACATGCTCGGGCTCATGGGCGATGCGGTAGACAATATCCCCGGACTGCCGGGCATTGGTGAAAAAACCGCCGCCAAACTCCTGAATGAATACGACAACATCGAAAACCTGCTCGCCAATGCCGACAAACTCAAAGGCAAGCAGCAGGAAATCGTAAAAACCCACCATGAAAAGGCTACGCTCTCCAAATGGCTGGCCACGATTGATATCAATTCGCCGGTTCAATTCCATGAAAAGGAATTCGAGATTGAGCCGTTCAACCGCGACGAATTGCTGGAGATTTTTAAAGAATTGGAATTCAAGACTTTGGCGGATGCGATTTTGCGCAGTCAGTGGGGGGGCGGCCATGTACCTGCGGCTTCAGCCGCAGGAGGTCCAGCAGGGAACCCTGCGGCTAAAGCCGCAGGTACAACAAAGACTAAAGTCGCTGCTACAGGCGCAGGCACTCAGGGAAACCTGTTTGGAGATGCCGAAATGGAGGAACAGACAACGGATTACCCCGAACCCCAAGATACCACCTTTCACACGCGGGGTACGCACAACATTGAAAATACAGAGCACGTCTACCATCTGGCCGACACGCCTGAAAAACGCGCCGAACTCATCGCCCTCCTGAAAGGAGCCAAAGCCATTTCTTACGATTCAGAGACCACCGCCCTCGAAGCGCCGCAAGCCGACCTTGTGGGTTTTTCCTTTGCCGTAAGAACCTTTGAAGCCTGGTATGTGCCCATTCCAGCCGACCGGGCAGAAGCACAAAAAATCGTGGAGGAATTCCGACCCGTGTTTGAAGATGAGAAGATTGTAAAAATCGGGCAGAACCTGAAATACGACGCCATTGTGCTGTTGAACTACGGCTGCGAACTCCGCGGACCGTACTGGGACACCATGCTTGCGCACTACCTGCTCGAACCTGATCTCCGCCACAACATGAATTACATGGCGGAAACCATGCTGAATTATGCCCCAGTCAAAATCGAAGAACTCATCGGAAAGAAAAAGCCCGGCGCAAAACAAGGCACGATGCGCGATGTGCCGATCGAAATCATCAAAGACTACGCCGCCGAAGATGCCGACGTGACCTTACGCTTGCGCGATGTTTTGAAGCCCAAACTCGAAGAAGGCGGGCCAGTGCTGGTGAAACTTTTTGAAGAAGTGGAAACCCCACTCGTGAAGGTTTTAACCGACATTGAACATGCCGGGGTACGGATTGACCCCGATTTTTTGAAAGAATATTCGGGCGAATTAGCGGTGCTAATCGTGGCTCTGGAAGAAAAAATACTAAAGGAAGCGGGCTTCAATTTCAATATTGCCAGCCCAAAACAAGTGGGTGAAGCCTTGTTTGACCAATTGAAACTGCCTTACCCTGGCAAAAAAATGAAATCCGGGCAATACTCCACCGATGAGGAAATTCTTTCGGAACTGGCTGTAAATCACCCGATTTGCGCCGATATCCTCTCGCACCGGGGATTGATGAAATTGAAATCCACCTACGTGGATGCTTTACCTGCGCTGGTAAACCCGCGCACGGGTAGGGTACACTCTTCCTTCAACCAGGCTCTCGTGGCTTCTGGCCGACTCAGCAGCCAAAACCCCAACCTGCAAAACATTCCGATCCGCACCGCGGAGGGCCGCAAAGTCCGCGAGGCATTCATTCCACGCGATGCCGAGCATGTAAT
>JBBQSW010000115.1:0-9655 GCA_038213575.1 Chitinophagales bacterium
AGATTTTTTCCTTGCAGACAAACACACCCTCGGATTTTTGGTCAGCGGTGGCAACAACAATCGAATCGGTCTCGGCATGAACCGAATTACCCTAGCGCAGGATACTACGCCAACATTGATTGACAGTATTTTAGTGGCCAATACCACCGAAAACAATCGTCGTCAACAACAAACCTACAACCTCAACTACCGCTTCGACAATACCAAAGGCCGCAGCCTCAACATGGATCTGGATTACGGCAATTACCTGAATGATAACAAGCGTTACCAGCCCAATCGTTATTTCAATGCTGCCGAAGACGACGTGCTTACGGAGATCGTCAACAGTTTCGACACTCCGAGCGACATTGATATTTTCACGTTTCAGGTGGATTATGAGGACAAACTTTGGGGCGGTACCATGAGCGCAGGAACCAAATTCAGCAAAGTTGTTTCAGACAATACCTTTTTGTTTTTTGATGAGCCCAATGGATTTCCCATTCGAAATGACAGCAGCTCCAACCTATTCAAATACGACGAAAAAGTCTATGCCGGTTATATAAACTATACCCGTGCCTTGGGCAAAAAATGGAATTTCTCTGCGGGGCTGCGCGCAGAACAAACCGATGCTACGGGCGACCTGACCACCTTTTTGCCCGAATTAGAAGAGTCCCCCGTTTTGTTCAACTACCTGAGTTGGTTTCCTAGTGCGGGCTTGACCTGGGATCCTTCCGAAAACCACAGTTTCGCGCTGAATGGCGGTCGGCGAATCAACCGCCCGGATTACAACGTGCTCAACCCGTTCAACAACCAACTCAGTCAACTCTCCTACGAAAAGGGAAACCCGTTTCTCCGGCCCGAAATCGTGAACAACCTGGAATTGGGTTATACGCTGGCACACCGCTACAATTTCAAACTGGCCTATAGCCGCACCACCGACCAGATTACCCGCCTAATTGCGCCCGACACCACAGACCTCCGGGCAGGGTACATCACCTGGGACAATTTGGCCAGCCAAACCATTTTCAGTTTCAATGTCAGCGTTCCGGTGCAAATATTCAAGTGGTGGAATCTCTATTGCAATGCCACTGCCGCGCACCAGGACAACCAGGCTGATTACGGCGAAGGCGGCGTGGTAGACGTTCAGGCATTTACCTATAACATTTACCAACAACATACTTTCGACCTGCCTCTGGGCATTAAGGGAGAAATATCCGGCTATTATTCCGGCCCGGGCATCTGGGGCGGCGTGTTCCTGTATGAGTCCAATTGGGGGTTAAACGTGGGTCTGCAGCGCAAATTCCTGCGCGAACGGCTGAACGTGCGCCTTAGTGCCGACGATATTTTCTACGAAACAGGATGGGATGGTTATTCCGATTTCAACGGCCTGTATTCCTTAGGCGGTGGTCGTTGGGACAGTCGCCGAGTGAGCCTGAGTATTGGCTACCGTTTTGGGAATGACAATGTGAAATCGAGGAAGCGGAATACGGGGATGGAGACGGAGGCGGGACGGGTGGGCGGAGATTAGGGAATGCCCCTGCCACTAGGAAGCACGAAAGCGAGTGCATAGAAGATGGGAAATTTTATTATAGTTTTTCTATTTCATCTATTGATAGCCTGGTAAATTCATCTATCAAGTTTGTATGCATTCCTTTTGCCTTCATTTGAAGTGCGATTTCAAAATTGCGCGTAAGGAACGCGGCACCAATACCAGATTTTCTAATTGCGGCCTTTGAGCATGTTTTTGCTTCCCGGGTATGTTGTCCGCAGTTACCCCCGATTATGTTTTGTTTGTGACCGATATGGCTTGCAAATATCTTTACGCGACAGGCATGAATGTGCAGGATGTGAACCAAAAAAGCCGACTCCATTCAAAATCCCGCCGATAGCCGGGTTGAAAAATCAGAAATCAGGTCGTACGTTTGTGAACATTTTGTCTGTACAATGTTCCGCGTTTTACGGGTTTAAAGGCCAAACGCGATGTGAATCATTTGTGAATATCAAACAAAATGTGACACAAATACTGATGGAAATTCTACAATATAAAGACCTTGATTACCAGGGCTTGAAAAAACAAGTGGACAAAACAGTGGCAGCCCTTCAAAGCGGCGATTTCAAATCTGCTGAAGTAAAGAAAATGCCTAATACCGGCTTTTTTCGGGCACGATTGGACGAAAAAAACCGCTTACTTTTCAAAGTGGGCCAATATGAAGGGAAAAAATACCTTTTTATTCTGGAAGTGATTGCCAACCACGCGTACGAAAAGTCGCGATTTTTAGGTGGTGCGATGCTCGACGAAACCAAATTGATACCCTTAGCCTCGGTTGAGAACTTGCAAGTTGAAGAATTGCAAACGGTGCATTTCATCAACCGTAAAGCGCGGCATTTCCATGTGTTAGACAAGATATTATCTTTCGACGATGTACAGCAGGAGGTGTTTCGCTTGCCGCTTCCCCTGATTGTCATCGGTTCGGCTGGTAGCGGCAAAACAGCCCTCACGCTCGAAAAATTAAAAGAACTCAGCGGGGAAATATTGTACACGACGCTTTCGCCCTTTCTGGTCGAAAACGCCCGCAATCTTTACTATGCCAACGGCTACGATAATGAGCGCCAAAATATCGAATTCCTCTCTTTCCGCGATTATTTGGCCAGCATCGCCATACCACCGGGCCAGGAGATACAATACAAAGATTTTGACAATTGGATAAGCCGCTACCAACAAGCCTACCAGATCCGCGATACCCACAAATTATTTGAGGAATTCAAGGGTGTACTTACTGGCGCAGCGATCGAAAAGCCCTATCTTTCCAAATCGGATTATCTGAATCTCGGCATCCGGCAGTCGGTTTTTGCGGGGGAGGAGCGACCAGGCGTGTATGATTTATTTGAAAAGTACCTGACTTTTTTAAAAGAGAGCAACCGCCACGATACAAACATCGTCTCCCATCAATACCTTGATCGGATACAGCCAATATATGATTATGTAGTCGTGGATGAGGTGCAGGATATCACGAATGTACAACTATACGCTATCCTGAAATCGCTGAAAAACCCCGTTAATTTCTGGCTTTGTGGTGACTCCAACCAAATCGTACACCCCAATTTTTTCTCTTGGTCGAACGTCAAAACGATGTTTTACAAGCAAGACCTCCGGGGCGACATCATCCGCATACTGGCTACCAACTACCGCAACACGCCGGAGGTCACGCGTATCGCAAATGCCTTGCTAAAGATTAAAAACGTCCGTTTTGGCTCCATTGACCGCGAAAGCACCTATCTGGTGAAGCCCAATTCGGCCAATCAGGGGGTAGTAGAATTTTTTGAGGACAAGGCAGACATCAAGCAGGATTTAGATAAAAAAACCCGTCAATCTGCTCGCTTTGCGGTGCTGGTCATGCGCAATGAGGACAAAGATGAAGCCCGCAAGTTTTTCAATACACCACTGCTGTTTAGCGTTCAGGAGGCCAAAGGGTTAGAATACGAGAGCATCATCCTATTCAATATTATTTCCGGCAACGACAAAGAATTCCGCGAACTGTGCAATGGCGTGGACAAGGACTGTCTTGCAGCCGATCTCGATTATGCACGTGCGCGCGACAAGAGCGACAAATCCCTGGAAATCTATAAATTCTACGTCAATTCGCTATACGTCGCCATCACCAGGGCCGTCAGCAACCTCTACGTTATTGAGCGCAGTCGCAAGCATGAATTGCTCGAACTACTTGACCTGACCCAATTCCAACAAAAAGTGGGCATAAAAGACCAGGTAAGTTCTATGGAAGACTGGCAAAAAGAAGCCCGTAAACTTGAATTGCAAGGCAAGCAGGAACAGGCCGACGAAATTCGGCGCAATATTTTACACCGCCAAGAGGTTCCGTGGCCAGTGCTTACGCCCGAACAAATCCCGCAGCTCCGTACGGAGGCACTCCATCCTGAACTGTTCAACAAAAAGGCCAAAGACCGTTTGTTTGAATACGCAATTTTTTACAACGATCTGGCAGTAATGCCCGCCCTGGCAAAGCTGGGCTACAAACGCGCAGACAACTGGCAAAAGGTACAGATAGATGTGATACGCCGTTTGCTGAATGATTATTATCAGGACAAACCCAATAACCTCAAATCCGCACTTCAGAAATATGGCCCCGATTTCCGCAATGAATACAATTTAAGCCCACTGATGCTCGCGACCATTGCCGGAGCCACCAACATCATCCAACATCTGCAAGAAAATGGTGCTGATCCATTCTTGGTAGATAACCTCGGAAGAAACGCGTTCCAACTGGCGATTGCGCGCTCCATAGACGACAAGTTGTACGGCAAAAAAACGCTGTTTAAAGTCTATCAACGTCTGATGCCCGATAGTCTGCGCCTCAAAGTGGGTGATCGGCTCATAAAACTCCACAACCGGCAAATGGAGTTTTTCCTGGTTAATTTTATGCTCGCGCAGCAACGCGACCTTATTATAAAAAACGCACAGCAATCGCCGCCTGGTTTTTGCGTAGATGATTTTATAAAGGCCACCGAAAATTACCCGGATCATTTGTTAGCCCCTTACCGCAAACGCCGCACCTATATAAGTGCCTTTCTCTCCAACAACGAAATATTCCGGCTGCGCGCCTCGCCTACCTGTAAGGGCCTGTTTTTCCGCATTCACCGGGGCTTTTATGTAGTGAATCCAGTACTCGAAATCGGAATTGGCGAAGCGTGGTTCTACTTTTACGACGCTTTTGTGCGGCTTGCGGATTTGCAACCAATAGCTACACACAATACGGCCTTGTTTATCAAGTTTTTCCCGGCATATCAGAAAAAAGTACAGGACTTTTTGGCTGGAGGCACCGTCGTGGGGGAAGCGGAATAATTAAATCGTATTCGCCAAGCCAGGAAAAATACCGCCATCCCTCTTGGGCAAAGCGGCTGATCTAACATAGCGGGCAACGCCGCATAAAGCAGCCACGACAATTTGTAAATCAGTAAAACTATTAATTGTAGTTTTTTTCATATTATTTCCTTTTGAAGATTTGATTTTGCAGAACCCAGTCTGTGAAATAATTACCCCTCAAAATTACGCCCGCTTCCAAATCTGCCAAGCCCTCCGCTCACGCGCCACGGAACGGGGGGCGGACGGCGCGCAAGCCCTGGGCCTCCAGGTCGAGGCTGTCCACAAAAGCGTCCACGACCCTGACCGGATTGTCCGGGGCGATCCTATCTTCGAGCAGGGTGGCGAAAAGACTGAACTGGAGTCGGAGCCTGTCCCGTACCTCAGTCGGGAAAAGGCCGGTTTTTCTCGGCATGGGCGGGGTGGGTTTTAGATTGCTAAGGAACGCGGCACCAATAAATTGGGGGATTGGGCAAAAAAAGCGGAATGGGGAATTATTTCACAATCTGACGTGAGCACTGCTGAAGTGGCGACGTTTAGGAGGCATGAGAGGTAGTGGATTGTTGGGCGATTTTATTTATACTTCATAGCATCAGCGATTTCTTGTATCTTCTCAACAGTAAGCCCGGTTATCTGAGCAATAACATCAAAAGGCAAGCCTATTCTTATCGCATTTTCAGCGATTTCCCGTATTGCACTTGAAATTTCGAGTTTTACTGTCTCGACAAAACTCGCGTCACTTCGCTGGCCTTCCATGTATTGTTCGTATGCTTTGCGGTCAGCAGGGTCTAATTTCAGAATGTCAAGTTTCCGACTCGCAGACTTCAAGCCCTTTGCCGTGAATTCTTCCTTGATTTCTGCTGTTTTTAGAAAGTATATCCACTCGTCAAGCGTATCTTTGGCAACCTCGTTGTACCGATTTGTCTTTATCACATAGTATTCGGGATACAAGTCCGATACCGAAGTTTTTTTGAAAAGTTCTTTTTGTTTTTCGGATAATTCCAGTTCGTCATTGCTGTGAATACCGATAAACGTAGTCGTGCCGTGATACACATAGTCGTCCCCTTGACCAAGGTCAAAATATACGATGTTGACGGAGTAAACTTTTTTGACTTTGGAGTACGGCTGCCCTTCGGAAATGTGCTCCACGATGACCTTGGCCGTGCCGTAAAGCATCCGTTGGAAGTAGTCGGCTTCCCGGGTATTCTGGATTTCGACGATGACCAACTCGCCTTTCCGATTTTCTACGAGAATATCTACCCGGTTGAACTTATCGTCCTCGGTTTCTTTATTTCCTTCACTTTCAAGGATTTGTTTTATTTTGAAATCCTCGTGGACCAGCTCGGAAAGGAAGCCCTCCAAGATGTCGAAGTTGGCTTTGTTTCGGAGCAGCCGCTTCATTGCCCAATCGAAACGGACTAGTTTTTTTGCCATTTTGCAAACAATTTGTAACAAAATTAAGAAAACTCATCCAGTTAAACCTAAAGGGCACACTAAATTTGACGCTAATGCATTTTTTCGGGGAACCGAACTTGGCTGTATTTTAGCACTTTTGTATCGACCCAACGTGAGCATGGACGACGGGGCGACGTATAGGAGCCATGCGCGTCCATGCATTGATGGAGGCATTTACATTTTTACAAATATGCCCGACGTTTGCTTACCTATTTTATTCACTGCTTGCCAGAAATAAAACCCGTTTTTCAGCGCAGACACATCAACCCATTCTCTGGACTTACCATGCTGCTGAACGACTCTGCCTGCCGCATCAAAAAGAACTAGTTGCTCAACCACGCCGCTTTTTAAGATTAGCCTCTGTGTTTCAAAGGCATAATATATCTCCCTTTCGGCTGGTTTCGTCGCCACTGACGTACCGCTCACCCCTAATTGAATCGTCTTGCAATAAGTGTCCGTTCCGTTCTGGTTGGACACGGTAAGGCAAGTCTGATAGGTACCTGCGGAGTCGTACAGATGCGCCGGATATCGCTGCCAGGAAGTATCGCCGTCGCCGAAGTCCCAGTACCAGGTTTCCGGCTCATAATCCGCCAGTTCCGTAAACTCAATGCGCAGGTAATCGCTGCTATCCTTATCGTATCTAAATGCAGCCAGCGGGATATTGTCAATACCCAGCGTATCGCAAGGGCTGCCGTCTATCGGGCCGAGGCGGTAGTTGGGGTTGTTAGGGAGGCCACTAAGTGTAACGGTGTTCAGGTCTATTCCATGCTGGACAAAATCGCAACCATGCCCCTGTCTTTCTGGATGATTTATTACGTGTAAATTTTTGCATACTCCACCTTGATAAAAATTATTATTGAGATAAATCCTTCCATCGGGTGCAAGTTGTGGATTGCTAAATAAGCAGCGACCGGGATTCATAAAACCGTCGTAAGTGGCGATGAAAGTTTTTGTACTCCCAATATCGGTGTTTTGCAAATCGTATTGATACAGATTAAGCCTGTCAGATACATACACAAAACGACTTTCGCGCGAGGCTGACAAGCCGCTAAAATACCCGCCATCAAAATTAAAATTTACTAATTCAGGATTTGAAAAAAGACCAGAACATCGGTCAAATAAAAATATTTGTAGCCCAACCTCATCGCTGAACCTAAGATATTTACTTCCATCGTTTAGGAATACGGATTGAGAGGAAATGTCTATAAAAGGGGGCCAAACGACTCCAATAGATTGTGAAAAAGATTGTATCATTGAATCATTGGATATGAGCAGGGTATGATAACGGTTTGAAACGATTTCGGGCACCACTACCCACCAATCTCGACCATTGGCATGTTTAGTGGCTACAATTCCCGCATTAGCTAGTGTATCGCTAATAACTATTATGTTTTTCTCAATCACGCTTCCCAACCCATTGTTTCCTGTTTGGTCAATCTTTGCCATATACAGATGAAAAGGTGCCACGCTGGGAGAGTCAGGTGCGTAAATGTATGAGTCAAAATCCCAGTAAAATAGTAAAAATTGGTTTGTATCTTTTTGGGAAGGAAGGGCAATGCTTCCCTGGGTGAATGGTGCGCCAGTTGTTGAATAGAGGTTGGGCAAGATGCCAAGTTCAAACCCATCGCTATTTTGCATGGTATCCAATACTTTGTCCTGAATATTTAGTCCGTTATAAGAGAAAACGAACTCTCCTGTTTTGGAACTCATTGCGACAATTGTGTTATCAAATGGAGTGGATTTATCCACCAAGGAAATATTAAGTTCATAATCGTGAAAACTTAAAAGATCACCTTTCCACGGACTTATCCCCAGTAGCCAATTAAAGTCATGTTTTTGGCCAAACACTAAGTTAAAAGAAAGTAGTTGCAATAGCAAAAGAATAATATGCTTCTTTGACATGGCGCAAACGAAAAAAGGCGAAGCGGCTGCCTGTGCAGCCGCTTCGCCAGCGTTAAGAAATGTGAGTTAACGAGTTACGATGAAGGAGGCCGAGCGGGTTTGACCATCGCTGCCCACAACGCGACAGAAGTAGGTGCCAGCATTCAGGTTATGCTCAAACCTGAATGAAGAAGATTCCGCACCAACCCGTTGCTCGTACACCACATTGCCCAATACATCGTACACGATAACCCGCGTCCCTGCGAGGTTTTCGGCCTGAATCAGGAACTCCCCTTGGTTGGGGTTGGGTGTGATGCGCACTTTGCTGGCCACTTGGGCAGCGGCTGATTTTTCAGAGCGCTCTTGCGCGGGATAACAAATGCCCTCGTTGATGTTCTCCAACTCGCAATCGGGCAGGATGCCGCGCGCCTGATACACTGCCATGCCGCCGTCGCGCGGGCATTGCGCCGCGATGGATTTCAAAGTGCTGATTTGTCCTTCGTTCAAAGTGCCGTTCAAAGCCAGCGCAATGATGAAGCCGTTGACAGACTTGGTATTTGCCTCCCACAATACTGCTGTGGTTATGGCATTATTGGCCGTCTGCGCTGCCTGCAATTTGTTGGTCACTTCGGCCTGATACGCGGCATCTATTGAGGCGGCCTCTCCCTGTTTTATAGTCAAACCGGACTGTTTCTGCTTCCGCTGGGTCATCAGATTGGCCGTTTCTCCACTAGTGATCTGTGCCTCCAATTGCTTGATGTCTTCCAATAAAGCATCTATTTCGCCTTTTTTCTGCGCCACCTGTGCGGCTAGCGATGCAGATGGGACGTAAGCATCGGTGATCATCTGTTGCACCGCTGAAAGTTGTGCCATTGCTGAGCCATCCTTGGCTGTCTTGAAAGCCTGAAAGCCGCTCCAAGAGTTTAGCAGTACAGCGTCGCTGTTCAGCCGCTTGTACAGGTATCGCTCGGTTTCCCACGTATCGGCAGGGTTATCAAGGGCTGTGGCCAAAGTGCCGTCCGCTATGCTTCGCTCCAGTGGGTTTTGGGTTAAGGCAAATACGCAGTCCGGTTGTGGGCCGCCTCCAATAAACCAACCCGAATTGGGGTTGATCATATCCGGGAAAAAGGTATTGGTCGGCGACTGTTGGCCTGTTACAAAGAATTTGGAAAATTGAGCAAAACTCGGTGGTGTACAAATGGCATCAACTGCGGGGAGTTCCACATTGACCCACTCATTGCCATTTACAGATAACGGTATGCCATTGGGGTCAAGCGGGCCACCCTGTGGGCCAATAACCGCGAGATCCAATTTCAGCATTTGGGTGCCACCGTCCATGTCATTGCAGATCATGTTGGTGTTCTCGTCGGTGCCGTGGTAAAAGAAGCACGTGTTACTTACCCGAATCGTGTTGTACTCGTAGTTAGTATGGTCAAAATCCATCACAAAAACCCCGAAATCATA
>JBBQSW010000116.1:0-9628 GCA_038213575.1 Chitinophagales bacterium
TGAAGTGCGCAGCATCAAAGGCTTGATTCGCCGGGGCGAAGCGCGTTCAGGTGCCAGGTTTACAGGCCTTAACGACGACCATATTCATTTCCTCGACATGCCTTTTTATGAAACAGGAAAAACCCGTAAAAAACCGCTGGGTGACGCTGATATCAAAATCATCATGGATTTGATGCAGCAGTTGAAACCCCATCAGGTGTATGCAGCAGGCGATTTGGCCGACCCACACGGCACCCACCGCGTTTGCCTCGATGCTATTTTTGAGGCTTACCGTAGATTGAAAAAAGAGCCCTGGTTGAGCGATTGTTGGGTTTGGCTGTACCGTGGCGCCTGGCACGAATGGGCTGTGCATGAAATTGAAATGGCCGTGCCCATGAGCCCGCAGCAACTCCGCAAAAAACGCCAGGCAATTTTTATGCACCAGAGCCAGAAAGACCGTCCGCCATTCCCCGGCGACGACAACCGCGAATTCTGGCAACGCGCCGAAGAGCGCAACCGCGAAACCGCCCACGCCTACCGGGCACTTGGCTTGTCGGAGTACGAAGCCATGGAGGCCTTTGTCCGTTGGAAACCTTCCTAAACCCATCATAGTGATTATGAATTAATTAATTTAACCAACCATTTTTGTATGAAGCACAAAATTAAACAAGCTCTTCACGGCAGAATCTTCAAGATTCCGCTGCTGCTGCTGTGCATGGTCTTTGTCGGCCATATCAGTGCGCAAACCGTGAGCGGAAAGGTGACCGATGCCGGCACCGGAGATCCACTCATCGGCGCTTCGGTACGGGAAAATGGCACCAGCAATGGCGCTACTACCGATGCCAACGGCGCCTATCGCCTGAATGTCAGCAGCGCCAACGCTACCTTGTCGGTAAGCTACACGGGTTACCAAACGAAATCCGTTCCGCTTGCTGGCAGCGCAACCGCTGATGTGATGCTCGAAGCAGGCACTGCCCTCAATGAGGTAGTGGTTACGGCGTTGGGTATCAAACGAGACAAAAAGGCTCTGGCTTACTCCGCTCAGGATGTAGTAGGGTCAGCCATCGCAACGGCCAAAGAGCCCAACCTCCTGAACAACCTTTCAGGTAGGGTTGCTGGTGTACAGCTCTACAAGGGTTCCGGTGGCCCGGGTGGTTCTACCAGAATCGTCATTCGAGGCAACAACTCCCTGGGTGGTAACAACCAGCCTTTGATTGTTGTCGATGGTGTTCCGATGGACAACTATCAGACATCCAATTCGAACAACGAGTATGGCTCTTTCGACCGCGGTTCCGGTATTTCTGACCTGAACCCAGATGATATTGAAAGTGTATCGGTGCTGAAAGGTCCGGCTGCTGCTGCGCTGTACGGCACAAGGGGTGGTAACGGTGTTCTGCTCGTGACCACTAAAAGTGGTGCCAATAAGCGCGGACTTGGCGTTACGGTTACTTCCAGCCTTACCGCGTAGGCTCCCTTGTTGTACCCTAATGTTCAAAATCGTTATGGACAAGGTGCCAATGGTGTTTTTGATGCTACAGGACTTGGAAGCTGGGGGCCTGAAATGACCGGCCAGCAAGTAACAGACTGGACTGGAAAAACCGTTGCGCTTAGCCCACATCCCAACGATTTGAAAGACTTCTTGCAAACGGGTATTACCGCGACCAACTCCATTGGCTTGAGCGGCGGCAATGAAAAAAGCTCCTTCCGCTTTAGTTACACCAATTTTGACAACAAAGGCAACCTGCCGACGAGCACGTTGAAGCGTAACCTCGCGACATTGCGTGTTGGACATAAGCTGAACAGCAAACTCAACTTTGATAGCAAGATCAGCTATACCAACCAGTCGGCCTACAACCGTCCGCAAACATCGGGCAGTCCCGACAACGTGTTCTGGCAGTATGCAACCATGCCGCGCAGCATCAACATGGCCGACATGGATCCTGCCGCTGATGCCAATGGCAACCTGCGTATTTGGAGCAACAAGTCGAATGTGCTCCAGAATCCGTACTGGACGATCAACAAAAACTACAACCAGGATCAAAGCCACCGCCTCCTGACCATGCTCTCGCTCGAATATCAGTTGACGGATTGGCTGAAAGCTAAAGTCCGCCATGGTATGGATCAGCGTTTCGTGACACAGGAAGACGTAAAAGCCTTCGGTACCCTGTGGAATTCTTCCGTCAACGGTGGCAACTATTCCGCCGGGAAAGACGATGCGCGGGAAACCAACCTAGATGGATTTCTGACTGCTGAAAAGACCTTCCGCGACCTGTATGTGTCGCTCAGCGTTGGCGCCAACCAGCAGAAGACCCGTTTCCAGTCTGTAACTGGCTCGACCAACGGCCTCGACGTACCGGGTGTGTACAACCTCGGTTCGGGCAACAACCCGCGTCCTGCTTCTTATTTTGCACAAACGCAGCTCAATTCCGTGTATGAATTCCTGAATATCGGCTGGAAAAACTGGCTGTATGCAGACATCACGTATCGCACCGACTGGTCTTCAACACTCGGAAAAAATAACCGCCAGTTTTCATATCCTTCGTTTGGCGGCTCCTGGATTTTGAGTGACATGTTGCAAGACATGGACATGAAGCTTCCTTCTGCTATTACGTTTCTGAAATTGCGCGGTGCTTATGCTGAGGCCGGTAATACGATTGGTGCTTACCAATTGCAACCGATCTACGGTATCTCTCGCGGATTCCAGAATGCGATCAATTCGAGCGTTCCAAGTATTTTGCTCAACGAGAACATCTTACCGAAGATCATCAAGTCGACGGAAGTTGGCGCTGACCTTCGCTTTTGGAACAACCGTATTGGCCTTGATTTTACCTGGTACAAGAAAAATGCGTACAACCAAATCCTGTATGCGCCAACACCGGCAGCCTCTGGCTACAATTTCCGCGTAATCAATGCGGGTAACGTAGAAAACAAGGGTATTGAATTTACACTCAACCTAGCGCCTTTGCGCACGGAAAATGGTTTGAACTGGGACATTTTTGTGAATTTCAACAAAAACACCAACCGGGTGCTGGAGCTTTCTCCTGAAGTGCAAACCTACTTGTTGCAAGGCGATGCCAACTCAAGGGCAGTGCGCGTTGCTGCCAACGCCAAGGAAACCACCGATGTCAACATGGACGGCATCATTGATGACGGTTTGTACGGAAACCTATATGGCCGTGATTTCAAGCGTTCACCAGATGGACAAATCATTGTAGGTGCAGACGGTGTACCGCTGAAATCGGAGAACAAAAACATGTTGTTGGGCAATTATCAACCCGATTTTCTGATGGGTATTGGCAACCAATTCAACTACAAAGGCTGGGGATTGAGCTTCCTTTTTGACATCCGTCAGGGCGGTATTATCTATTCCCAATCACTAGCATCCATGCACGGCGCAGGAACTGCTAAAGGAACAGAAGCCAACCGCGAGGGAGGTCTGGTGGTAGATGGTGTTGTAGAAACCAGCAACTCGGATGGTACAAAAACGTACACACGCAATACAACTTCTATCAAATCGGAGGAATACTGGAGTGCTGTAGCAGGTGTTGAGCCCGTGGCTTCCTTGTTTACATATGATGCCAGCAATGTGCGTTTGCGCGAATTGGTGCTGGGTTATTCTGTGCCAAACAAGGTATGGGGTGCTAAGGAATATGTGCGCAATATGCAGATCAGCCTGGTTGGCCGTAACCTTTGGTTAAACACCAAAGTGCCAGGTGTTGACCCTGAAAGCACCTTCTCTACCACCAACTCACAAGGCGTTGAACATGCGGCATATCCTTCTATTCGAAGCATTGGCGTTAACCTGAAATTTGATTTCTAAAGGCAAGGCCGCAAATCAGCGTGTTTTTTAGAATTTAGTTTAGGACATGTTTGATTTGTGGCTATTAGTATTTGGCAGAAATTAGTTTGAACTAATTTTGACCTAACGTCTTGACGTTCATTGCGTTTTTGCCTTTTGCTATTTTGCCTTTTTACTTATTACCTTCAATCTTAACAAAATAACTTTTTTAACATGAAAAATATGCTTTTTCACCGCGCCTCAAAGAGCGCATTGCTGCTGGGCACTGTCCTGGCAGTGTTGGCAGTTTTTTCGTGCACCAAAGACTTTGACAGTATCAACAGCAACCCAAACGGGTACACGGCTGACAAAGTTGAGCCTAGTTTCCAGCTTGCCAATGTGTTTGGCAACTCGGTTCTGGATCCAGGCATGCATGAGCGTATGCATCAATTGACCAACGACATTTTTGCACAGTTTTTCGCCAATGAGGGTTTTTCTACCCAAACGGGCAAAACAAACGATGAGTGGGCCACGTCCTATTACAACGACTACCACAGCCGCTTCATCGCCAATTTGAACGACGTAATCCGCAACGAGCGAAAAAAAGGCGTTGATTCCCGCGAACTGCACGTTGCGCGTATTTGGCGCTGTTGGGTGTACAGCCGGGCAACCGACATGTATGGCGACCTGCCTTATTTCGGCGCTGCCGATGGTACAGGCCAAAACGCGCCTTACGACAAGCAGTCGGATATTTACAAGGACATGTTGAAAGAGCTGAAAGAAGCATCTGCAGCACTCAATGACGACATGAAACCCATGCCTGCCGGTCAGGATTATGTGTACAACAACGACGTAGCGAAGTGGAAAAAATTCGCCAACTCACTCCGCTTGCGCCTGGCCCTGCGTTGCTCTCAAGCAGATCCCGCCTTGGCGAAGACTAACGCGGAAGAAGCCATTGCTGCCGGCGTATTTGGAAGTGCTGACGATGTCTGCAACATGCCGCGCAGCGACCAGTTTGGCTGGGGCTACAATTACCAGAATTCGTACTACTACGGCTGGGGTTCACTGGCCATGAGTCGTTCGATGGAAAACTTGATGACTGGCTTGGGTGGGCAGCCATTCCCATCAAAAGCAGGGGTTACCTACACTTTCGACGATCCGGGTATAGCCATTCCCGGCGGACCTTTTGAAAATGCACTCGATCCTGGTCACGATAAATTCAAGTTGGGTGTGCCTTCTACGGTTGACCCACGCGGCCCGCTTTACTTCGAGCCTTCCAGCACAGCTTCCGGTACAAGCGATATGATACTGGCCGATGGCCAAACCTACAACTGCCTGAACCGTTGGCGTGGCACACCCGCTGGTCTGTCTACCACAGCCAGATCAAAGCCTTATTACCAGATGTCCAATCAGGCGCGTTTGGGCAAGCCTTACCTGGAGGTCACACGACCATTTGAAGTATTGACTTGCCATGAAGTGTGTTTCCTGTTGGCAGAAGCCGCGCAGCGTGGCTGGGCAGCAGGTGGAACCACCCAGAACTGGTATGAAAAAAGTATTGAAGCATCTATGTTGCACCACGGTGTTTCTGCTGCTACGATCACTGCCTACACCGCTTCTACCGCAGAAAATACTTACGGTACTACAGTGAAATGGGGCAATGATTCCGGCAAAATGTGGAACGGAAAATCGGTGGATGGGGAGCTCGACAAAATCATCACCCAGAAGTACATCGCCCTATTCCCTGATGGCGGATGGGAGGCATGGAACGACCACCGTCGCTTGCACCGGCCAGCGTTGGTTCCATTTGCTGCCCCTGATCCAACGGCTGTCAGCGCCACCAACGGAGGCCCTGGTAACTATGCGAAGCGTATTACGTACCCCTCTGTGGAAGCACTGAACAACACGGCATTCTACAACCAGGCTGTGTCGAACCAAGGCCCCGATGTGGAAGCTACTCCCGTTTGGTGGGACAAAAATTAACTGCTTTTTGATTTAAATAATAACAGAGCCGGGCATCCTAATTTCAGGGTGTTTGGCTCTTGTTTTTTTCCCTCGAAAAACTTGGCGTTCTTTGCTGCAAACCACAAATTTTTTTCACCACATAGATCACATCGGTACTTCATGGCAGACGCCTGATGTGCGCATTGTGGCAAAACATTACTACAAACCTAATTTATCTCTACACCGATGGCTTTTCGATATTTCGCTATTCCAATGCTGGTGCTGTGCGCGGCTTTTTTTCAAAACTGCAACAAACCAACGGTAGCAGACACCTTGTTCTCAAAACTTGATCCCAAAGACACCAAGCTCGATTTCGTGAATGTGAATGTTGAAAACGAACAAATCAACATTCTTACCTACGAATATCTCTACAACGGCAGCGGTGTGGCCATGGGCGATGTCAACAACGATGGCCTAGTAGATATTTACCTGACCTCCAACAACCAGGAAAACAAACTCTTCCTCAACAAAGGGAACTTTGTTTTTGAAGACATCAGCACCAAAGCAGGAGCAGGATGCAAGGCAGGCTGGAAAACCGGCTGTAGCTTTGTAGATATCAACAACGATGGCTGGCTCGATATTTATGTGTGCCGCTCTGCCGATAGCAACCCCGATCGCCGCCGCAACAGCTTGCTGATCAACAATAAAGACCTGACTTTTACAGACAGGGCCAAAGAAATGGGCTTGGACGATGAATCCTACACCACCCAAACCGCCTTCTTCGATTTTGACCGCGATGGCGATTTGGATATGTTTGCCCTTAACCATTCGCTCATTGAAGTATCGAAGCAAATGAGCAATTCGCCCGTGAGTCGCCTGTTGCGTACGCCTTCGCTCGTCAACCGCCTTTTCCGCAACGATGGCGGCCATTTTACCGATATATCAGTAGAAGCGGGTATTCTCGGCAATGCCTCCAACTATGGGCTGGGCATCAACGTGGCCGATATCAACAACGACGGTTGGCCCGATATTTATGTATCAAACGATTACGTGGAAAAAGACCAACTGTACATCAACAACCATGATGGTACCTTTTCAGAGCGGGGCATGGAATTCTTCGACCACTTTTCGCACTTTTCCATGGGCCTCGACATTGCCGATATTAACTCCGACGGCCTGCCTGATATTTTTACTTCCGACATGCTACCCGAAGACAACGCCCGGCAAAAACTGCTGTTCGGCCCCAACCAGTACGACAAGCTCCAGATCATGGAGCAAGGCGGTTTTGGCTTTCAATTTATGCGCAACATGCTGCAACTCAACAACGGCGACGGCACCTTCAGCGAAATTGGGCAGCTTGCGGGTGTTTCCAATACCGACTGGACCTGGGCACCACTGCTTGCTGATTTTGACAATGATGGTTACAACGATCTTTTCGCAACCAACGGCTACAAACGCGATTTCACCGACAATGACTTTTTGCGATACCGTTCAGATACAGAGGCCAAATCCATGGCTCCCGGAAATACCCCCAAACTCAGTTTTGTTGAAATGATCAAGAAAATGCCCCAAAAGAAAGTGCCCAACTACTGCTTTCGCAACCGGGGCGATTTGACTTTTGAAAACATGTCGGAAAAATGGGGCTTCAGCGAACCCGTGCTTTCCAATGGTGCCGCTTATGCAGATTTGGACAACGACGGCGACCTTGACCTGGTACTCAACAACCTCGACGACAAAGCAGGTGTTTACCGCAACAATGCGGAGAAATTCAACGCAAACAATCATTTCATCCGCATCAAATTGCAGGGCGAAGGCGGCAACTCCGCAGGCTTAGGCGCAAAAGTGTGGGTATGGACCAATGGGAAAACCCTCTACCGCGAACAATCCCCTGTTCGGGGTTACCAATCTTCTGTGGACCCCGCCTTACATTTTGGCCTTGGTGAAGCGACAGAGATTGACTCCCTGAAAATCCAGTGGCTGAGCGGCAAAACGGCCCTTCAAACCAAGCTCCCCGTCAACCAAATGCTAACCCTCAGTGAAAAAGATGCCGTTGAGACCCCAATTAAAAAAGTATTGGCGACACCGTCTGTTTTCAATGCCAGCACCGGAATACTTGATTTTAAGCACGTAGAAGATCCTTTTATCGACTTCAACAGCCAGCGCTTACTTCCAGGATTTCTTTCCCGACAAGGCCCTTGCATGGCCCAGGCCGACCTGAATGGCGATGGGCTTCCTGACGTGTTTGTTGGCGGGGCAGCCAAGCAGTCGGGGGCTGTTTTCTTGCAAATTGTAGGTGGAAAATTTCGCGCCAGCAGTCAACCAGCCTTGGAAGCCGATAAAGATGCGGAGGACACAGATGCCCAATTTTTTTATGCCAATGGCGATGGCCAGCTTGATTTGTTGGTCGCTTCCGGGGGCAATTGTTTTCCGGCAAATTCGCCCTTGTTGCGTCCGCGTTTGTATTTGAACGACGGCAAAGGTAACTTCTCGCGCCAGCAAGATGCCCTGCCCAGCAAGGGTTTTGACAGCGGCTGCGTTTCCGTAGCCGATTTCGACCGCGACGGCGACCAGGATATTTTTATTGGCAGCAGGCTTACACCAGGTCGCTACCCCCAAACACCACCTTCTTTTCTGTTTCAAAATGACGGCAAAGGGAGTTTTAAGGAGGTGACAGCCAGTATTTGTCCTTTGTTACAAAGTGCCGGCATGGTGTCAGATGCAGTATGGCTCGACATCAACGGCGATCAATACCCGGAGTTGCTAGTTTGTGGAGAATGGATGCCCATTCGGGTGTTCCAAAATGAAGGCGGCAAATCCTTCAAAGAAATATCGACAACAGCCGGCTTTGAAAACACTTCCGGCTGGTGGAACACCCTCCACCTTGCCGACCTCGATGGCGATGGCGATCTTGACATTGTGGCTGGAAACCTTGGCACCAATTGCCAGATGAAAGCCGACCCGCAGCATCCGGCATCCGTCACGTTTAAGGATTTTGACGGCAACGGCTCCATCGACCCTGTTTGGTGCTACGACATTCAGGGCAAAAGCTACCCAGCTTTCAGCCGTGATGAAATCCTGGATCAGTTGCCAGGGTTGCGCAAGAAGTATGGGACGTACGCGGCCTATTCCAATGCCACCATCAGCGATTTTTTTTCGGAAAAAGACCTTGAAGGTAGTATTACGCTCACTGGGGAGTTTTTTGAAACTGCTTTATTCATCAACAACGGAAACGGTACATTTTCCGTCAAAAAACTGCCCGTCCAGGCGCAATTTTCCCCTGTCTACGCCATTGCATCCGCGGATTTTAATGGTGATGGGCATGTTGATCTCGTGCTGGCGGGCAATCAAAGCCCGATGCGGGTGTCAGTTGGCAGGTTTGATGCCAACCACGGGCAGTTGTATTTGGGTGATGGAAAAGGTGGGTTTGTATCTGTATCCCAGCAGCAATCGGGGCTCAACGTGCGGGGTGATGTGCGGGCTTTGGAGGTGTTGAAGTTCGGTGGGAAAACGGAGCTGTTGTTTGGGGTGAATAATGCTGGAGTGCGGAGTGCGGAATGCGGATTGAGGATTGAGGAGTGCGGAATAAGCTCGTCGTTTCACGCTGCTTTTGGCATTTGGCGCCGGCAATATGACCAAGTGCTATTTCTTGTTCTGGGATGGATGAAAATATCCGGATGTTTCATCTAAACCGACCAATCCAATATCATTGCGATAATATTCGGAAATAGTGGCAGTGCTTCCCCAAGGGTGCCAGCGCCAAATGCCAAAAGCAGGTGTAGATGATGAGCACATTCCGAACGCCGCAATCCAAAATCCGCATTCAATCCCCTCTCCCATAAGCCGCTAAAAACACCGAAGCCGCCGCAGCACCCCCAGCCAAACTGCCCACCAAATAAATCCAAATATCGCCCATAGAGAACATGCCCGCGA
>JBBQSW010000117.1:0-9538 GCA_038213575.1 Chitinophagales bacterium
CAGCGCACAGATGCTCGCTATTGCCCGCAGTGTCCCGAGCATCCATTATGCTCAATGGAACCATAAAGTAGAAGAACGCTCGCTTGAGCCCAACGACACCGAATGGTGGCGTCAAGGAGACATGATGCTCATCAATGCTCCGGAGGTGTGGGAAACCTCCACGGGCGGTCTGACACCTGCTGGCGACACCATTGTAGTAGCCGTGCTTGAAAAAGGCGCCCTCATGACGCACCCTGACCTTGCCCCCAACCGCTGGTGGAACTGGCACGAAATCCCCAATAACGATATAGATGATGACAACAATGGCTTTATAGACGATTTTGGCGGCTGGAATCCTCAAACCGGAGCCGACGATCTGGGCACCAAAGGGTCTCATGGTACGGCTGTTTGTGGTATTATCGGTGCAAAGGGCAACAATGAACAAGGGGTAACGGGTGTCAACTGGAATGTGAAAATGTTGAATATCTCCGGGATGGATTATGAGCATGAGATCATACAAGGTTATGAATATGTGTGGAATATGCGCCGCATCTATAACCAAACCAATGGTGCAAAAGGTGCATTTGTGGTGGCAACCAATGCGTCCTTTGGTTTTAATAATGAACCGGCAGCAGAATTCCCAATTTGGTGCGCCCTTTATGATTCCTTGGGCAAAGTGGGGGTTTTGAACGTTGGGGCCACCACCAACAACAACGTTGATGTGGATATAGTGGGGGATATGCCCACCACCTGTACCAGTGAATACCTTATTGCGGTCACCAATATCTCCAAATCTGGCAATAGGGTGCCAGCTGGCTTTGGTAGCATCTCTATTGATTTGGGCGCACCGGGTATAGACACTTATTCAACTTATAATAGTGGTGGGCCTGGCAATGATCTGCCAAGTTATTATATCATCGGTGGCTGTTCGGCAGCAGCACCACACGTTACTGGAGGCATTGCATTGCTCTACAGCCTTGGTTGTGAGCCGTTTACGAGCGATGCCATCTCTGATCCGGTTAGCTGTACCCGCCGTGTCCGCGACGCGATTTTGAACAATACAGAACCCAACTCGACCTTGGAGGGCATTACCACCACGGGTGGGCATCTCGATTTAGGACGGGCCTTGGCGGGTGTTCGCGAAATCTGTAAAGGTGCAGTGGTTGGGCCGCTTGAATTTTGGGATATTGAGTTGCGAGAAGGGGGAAGCAAAGTGCGTGTTTATTACCAAACCCCCAACTTTCAGCCGTATAACTTCCGGGTATTCAACATGTTGGGTCAACAGTTGTATGAAAAACAATGGACGCCGCAACAATTCTCAGAGAGCTATTTTGACTTTGACTTTGATACGACCAACCTGCCTAAAGGGGTGTACGTTTACTCCATCGGACGGGGCAATGTGATAAAATCAATAAAATTCCCAAAAATTTAGAATACGGTTTGGTTTTTTGGCTCTGCTAGTTTTACCTTTGCCGCCCGAAAACCAACAAGATCAGCCTTCGCCCTAAGGGGCTATGGCGGGTAAAGGCTCCGTAGCTTAATGGATAGAGTCCCTGACTACGGATCAGGAGGTTAGAGGTTCGAGTCCTCTCGGAGTCACCCACTACTGTTAAGTGTTTGAGTGTGTGAGATTTATCTCGCACACTCATTTTTTGAAAGGCAGTATTATCATCTAGAACACTTAAATTTATCGTTCAATGTCCAGAATTTGTGATCTGACGGGGAAGAAGCCTGTTACAGGCAACTACGTCTCGCACTCCAACGCTAAAACGCGACGACGCTTTTACCCGAACCTGCAAACCAAAAAGTTTTTCATCCCGGAAACAAACGAATGGGTGACCCTTAAGGTGTGTACCAGTGCCATCCGAACCATCTCCAAACTGGGTATTTACCAGTACCTCAAGAAATTGGAGAAAAAAGGTGAAATCACTTACTACCCCAACGCAGGAGAAGGCTGTTAAGCCCCTCCGTTCCATTCAACATTTTCTTTTTTTCCGACTTTGTCGGGATTGAAAAATAAAAAATTGCATCATGGCAAAGAAAAGTAAAGGCAACCGCATCCAGGTTATTTTGGAATGCACGGAGCACAAAAACAGCGGCCTGCCTGGCACGTCGCGCCACATCACCCAAAAAAACCGCAAGAATACGCCCGACCGTATGGAGTTGAAAAAATACAACCCCATCATGCGGAAGTACACGGTTCACCGCGAAATCAAGTAAATTGAAATGGTGTTTAGGGTTTAGGGTTGAGAAAAAACGCTCATCCCTAAACCCTAAACCACTCTAAACTTTCATACAAGTTATGGCAAAGAAAGTCTCTAAAAACGCCCGTGTTGCACAACGTGCAGCCAACGCCGGCACCGGCAAAGACCATGTCAAGGTGGTGAAAGCCGTGAAAGACCCGGTAACGGGCAAATACTCCTACAAACAGATGATCGTTCACAAAGACAAAGTGAAAGATTTCTTTGCGGACGCGAAGTAAATAAAGGTTGAGATAGCCACTTATTGCACTAATCTTCACCAATTCGTGAAATTAGTGGCTAAAACTGAGTTAATAAGATAGAACCCGGGGTGTGCTGCGATAACGCGGTACACCCCGGCTCTTTTCGTTTTAGACCCTCCAAATCGTGAGGTTGTTATTTCATCGGTACGGGCAAGGATTAGTACGAATTTCCTATTCTATCACCCACCTATACAGGCATACCTTTGTTGCATAATCCGCAACTAATAAAGGCACGCCCCAATTTTATACCATGACACCACTGCGTTTAGTAATTTTTGAGGATAACGGTGATTTCCGGGAAAGCCTGTTGCACCTGTTTCGTTTTACACCTGATGTAGAAGTGATGGGGGCTTATTCTGATTGCTCCGAGGTGCGACGAGCCATTAGCCAACTCAAGCCTGAAGTTGTGTTGATGGATATTGACATGCCAGGCATGAATGGAATCGAAGCCACGGCCGTCGTTAAAGAAGTATCGCCCAGCACCCAAGTGGTGATGCTGACCGTAAGCGAAGAAGAAGACAGGATTTTTCAAGCCCTTAGAAATGGAGCGACGGGCTACCTACTGAAAAAATCGGGCCCGGACGAATTGGTAGACAGTGTGCGTTTGGTACATAAAGGCGGCTCTCCCATGAGCCCTGCCATCGCACGAAAAGTTTTGCAGTTCTTTCACCTGAACAATACAACTGCCCCGACTGCTGCTGCAACGGTTGTCAACAGAACCATAGAAAACGATGGTGATGGCCTTTCCACCGGACTGACGCCCCGAGAACAAGAAATTCTTGAGGCGTTGGTGGACGGGTTGTCCTACAAAATGATTGCAGCCAAACACTTTATAAGCACCGATACCGTAAAGAATCATATCCAGGGCATTTACCGCAAGTTGCACGTCAATTCAAAAGGAGAGGCTATCAGTTATGCTTTGAAAAGAGGCATTGCAGGGAATAACCGATAAGGTACACGGACAATTCTGAACAACAGACACTTGCCAATCAAAACAATTGGCGGACACTATAAACAACAAGTAAGGTCAACACCTGATTTTCCCTGCCCAAATTGTCGGTTTTGTTTTGAGGATGAAGTACAAATCAGGGCAAACACTATGACTCACGGCGAGTAGGCCGCACCGGAACGGATCTTGAGGCAATTGCCCTCGACCCTACAAATCCAAAGCTCAAGTCCATTCCGTTTTTTGCAGCCCCGACTGGCAGTATTTGCTGGTCGGGGCTGCTGCTTTTGCCACTTTTAAAAAAAGGTATGGAAACAAACTGCTCAAGAATTTGTGGTGGGCGGATTCAAGTTTCAAATGCAACAGATTTTAGAGTTTTCTCATTGGCTGATATAGGCTAAAAAAGGAGGCTAAACACACCCTTCCATGTCAACAGTGGGTTTATTACAATTCGTGTGCATCCACATCCTTTATCCATCGGGAAGGCCCGGTTGCCATTGGAACGGCATCTGCTGCTCCGAATATGGCGCTAACTGTAAAAAACGGGATCATAACTGATAAATTAAAAGTTACCAACCTCGGTTGGGCAGACTATGTCTTTGAAAATGATTACCCGCTCATGCCATTGGACGAGGTCGAGGCATATATCGCAAAATACAATCACTTGCCCGACACACCGGGTGGAAAAGAAGTCGCAGCAGCCGGGAGCTTTGAGTTGGGAGAAACCACTATCAACCAACAAGTTAAAATCGAAGAGATTTTCCTACACTTGATTGAACTGGAAGAAGAGACAAAAGCCCTTGAGTCTGTTCTGTTTTTGCAAGAAACCTTGAATAGGCGGTGGATAAAGTGATCTGGCGATATAATATCAAGCCCCCTTTCGGAAAATTGTTTCTGAAAGGGGGCTTGTATTTTATCTCTTCCCATTAAACCATTGGCCTTTGACGAAACCTTGTACCTTCGCCCCCGATTTTTTCAAACCCATCTATTCATGTTTGTCATCAACATTTATCTGCGTTTTGCCCTGATTGTGGGCGGTATTCTGGGCGGCATCGTATTGTGGAGCGCCTACGGTTTTTGGTACGGCTTTCCGTTTCTGCTGGTCGGCATACTTTTGCTTACGGGCTATCTCATGCTCGGTACTATTCTTTCCACCAACCAATTGTTGTCCAAACAAAGATTGGACGAGGCGGAAGCCCGGCTCAAACTCACCTTTTTTCCAAAAATCCTCCTCATGGGCTACAAAGGCGTGTACTACATGACTCAAGGTGCCCTCTATATGCAAAAACGCGATTTCAACACAGCCGAAATGTGGATCAAAAAATCGCTCGCATCGGGTCTGCCTTCCGACAATGAACGCGGGGCTGCCATGCTTCAACTGGTCATGATCGCCGCCGGAAAAAACAACATTAAGGCCGCACAGAATCATTTTTCAGAATTGAAAAAACTTCATGTGACGGAGGGGATGTTGAAAGAACAGATCAAAGAAGTTGAGAAACAACTCAAACAAGCCGGACAGGCCATGAGCCCCAGCATGATGGCTCAAATGGGCGGCAAGGGATTCCGGCCAGGCGGCAAGCGTCGGCAGCCGCCCATGCGGTAGAGAATATCCAATGTCCAACAAGAAATTTCCAATGTCCAAGGGGGGCTTCGGTACGGGCATTCCTCGTTGTTCTAAATCTTTTTGTTTGGTACGTTGTTAAGCCCAACGCCTATTTGGACATTGGACATTCCTTGTTGGACATTGGACATTCCATCGGGCATTGGACATTTAAAATATTATGCCGTACTCCTCCCTCCGCGATGCCGTGCGCGACCTTGAGCGTCACGGAATGCTTCTACGAATTCAGGAAGAAGTGGATCCAGATTTAGAGATTGCCGAAATTCACCGACAAGTCTTTGATCAGCAAGGGCCAGCCATTCTTTTTGAACGCGTGAAAGGAAGCCCATTTCAGGCCGTTAGCAATATTTACGGCACTTTTGAACGCACAGCATTTCTTTTCCGCCACACCCTTGATCGGGTGCAGCGCGTGATTGAACTTAAAAAAGATCCGACCAATTTTCTGAAAAAGCCCGGTCGTTACCTTGGAGCGCCATTCACGGCTTTATCGGCCTTGCCGATGAAAAGTCGGCTGGGCAGCCCTGTTACATGGGGCGAAACAACCATTGACAAACTCCCCCAAATCAAAAGTTGGCCGATGGACGGCGGGGCGTTTATCACCATGCCCCAGGTGTACACCGAAGATCCAGACAAGCCCGGCCCCATGGGCGGAAATCTGGGAATGTACCGTATACAACTCTCTGGAAACGAATACATTCAAAACGAAGAGATTGGCCTTCACTACCAGTTGCATCGAGGCATCGGGGTACATCATACCAGGTACAACCAATTGGAGAAACCCTTCCTGTGCAGCATTTTTGTGGGTGGTCCGCCGAGTCACGCATTTTCCGCCATCATGCCCTTGCCGGAAGGTTTGAGTGAACTTACGTTTGCCGGGATGCTGGCCGGGCGGCGGTTTCGCTACACTTACCGCGACGGGAATTTCCTGAGCAGCGACGCCGATTTTGTCATCACAGGGGAGATTCTGAAAAACGTAAAAAAGCCCGAAGGCCCCTTTGGCGATCACTTGGGTTATTACTCCCTCACGCACGATTTCCCAGTGATGAAAGTCCACAAAGTGTGGCACAGAAAAGACCCGCTGTGGCATTTTAGCGTGGTAGGGCGGCCTCCCATGGAAGACAGCAGCTTTGGCTGGCTTATACACGAACTGGTGGCGCCCCTCGCCTCGCAGGAGTTCCCGGGGCTGAAAGAAATCCATGCCGTGGATGCCTCAGGCGTTCACCCCCTCTTGTTAGCCATCGGTCACGAACGCTATATGCCGTTCCGCGAACGCGTGCCAGAAGAAATTCTGGCCATTGCCAACCGAATCATAGGCTCGGGACAAACCTCGCTGGCTAAATTCCTGTTCATTGCCGCCAGTGACGACAATCCAAACCTGGACACCCACGATATCCCTCATTTTTTCCAGCACTTTCTCGAACGGGTGGATTTTACCCGCGACCTGCATTTTCAAACCAAGACCACCATTGACACCCTCGACTACTCCGGCTCCGGCTGGAACGCTGGCTCAAAACTCATTGCAGCCTGTCGGGGAGAGCGCCGCAGAACGCTGAAGGCCGAGCTGCCGGATAACTTTTCGCTCCCTACAGGTTTTGACGAGCCTCATTTTTGTTACCCGGGTATTTTGGCGATTCGAGCCCCAAAATTTGAAATCGAAAAAACGGCCCGCGATCAGGTGATCGAGCTTTGCCAATGGCTGGAAAGAGTTGATTTACAGCACGTTCCGCTTATCCTACTTGTAGACGACAGCCAATTCACAGCGGCCACACTCAACAACTTTGTCTGGGTAGCCTTCACCCGCGCCAACCCCAGTCACGATGTACAGGGCGTTCGTGCGTTCACCGAGAACAAGCACTGGGGCTGCCACGGCCCGCTTGTTCTGGATGCCCGGATAAAGCCACATCATGCACCTGAGTTGGTGGTAGATCCAAATGTTAAAATCAAGGCCCAAAAGTTACTGGAACGTTATCGTTTATAATTTACCCAACCTTCCTTCAAGTTAAGGCAGTCTTCCGGGTACACTAAACTTTTTACAACATGAAAAAGATACTTTTTGTAGCCCTGAGCATCGCAACCCTTTTTGCAACTTCATGCACAAAAGACCCGATTGAAAAAAACAACAATCAAATTCTGGTGCGCTTCCAAAACTCCCTGACTTCAAACCTTGAAGAAGCCAACATGGATTTCTATGGGACGAACGTGACGGACATTGGCCCGATACAGGCGGGCGAGACAACCGATTACATTGCATTTAATTACTTTGAAGTAGGGTACTACACTGGAGGAGACTATGATTTTCCCACGGGCAATTTGAAGGGTAAAAAAGACGGGGTTACCTTTTCCGCATGGTCTGGAAACTGGTGCGGAACGGGGGTAGAGTACAAACAATTGGAGCCTGGCGAATACACGATTGAAATTGTAGAGGTGCCATCAGACCCAATTGGGGCTTACTGGATCAAATTTGTGGAGTAATTGGCCACATTTGACAAGTTTCAGAGAGGTAAACCAGCGTGGAGAACTTTTTAAGGAAAATTTTCAATCTGATTTGGAAATCAAAACTGAACGGACCTATCTTTGCCCCGCTTTTGAAAGAAGGTCCGTTCGTCTAGGGGTTAGGACACGTCCCTTTCACGGATGAAACACGGGTTCGATTCCCGTACGGACTACAAAGAGAACGGCTAACCGACTGATTTTGAGTTGAATGTATTTTATTAGGGGTCGGAATGGGTGTCGTTTCTAAAAAACTGCCCCGCATCGAGTAATCGTTGCGGGGCTTCATTTTTTCCCTCACGTGGGGTACCCCCAGCATGCTCGGTTAGTCAAAGTCGAATATTTCGCCGAGGAAGGATTTTTTCTTTCGGTATTTGTTCGGGTCGCCTTGTTGGCCATATCCACCCCGGCGGTCGTCATCGCGATCGGAATGGCGGCGGTCGTCATCGTGGTCGGAATGGCGGCGGTCGTCATGGCGGTCGGAATGGCGGTCGTCATCTTCGTCTACGTCACGGCGTTTGCCAGAATAGGCTTCGGCATTGCGCTCAATGATTTTGTCCAGTTCGCCTCTGTCGAGCCAAATGCCTCGGCATTGAGGACAATAATCAATTTCGATGCCTTGCCGATCGCTGATTGAAAGGGTGACTTCACATTTAGGGCATTTCATGCGCTTGTCGTTTATATAAATGATTTTGAAAAATTGAAAGAATCCGACAAACAAACCCTTCAACGTGATGTTGCGAAATCTTTCAGGTTTTTGTTTCTTATTCCCCCCAACCGTACCCATGTCCGCGATCATAAACCACTTGCACGAAACCGAGCCCCGATGGTTCGCCGTTCACACCCGCTCCAAGAGCGAGAAATTTGTGCAGCGTATGTTGACGAAAAAGGAGGTGCATGCCTATCTCCCTTTACAAAAACTCATGCGCCGATACACCCGCAGCACGCGCATGGTGGAAAAGCCGCTCATCAACTGCTACGTTTTTGTCTATATCACGAAGGAACACTATTTGCGTGTGCTGGAAACGGAAAATGTGGCAGGTTTTGTAAAGTCCAGTAAAGACCTGCGCTCCATTCCCGAAGCAGAAATCGAGATACTTCGCCGGATTACCCTGGAAAGCGATTTGGACTTGGAACTGATACCCGGCGGTTTTTCGGAAGGCGAACCGGTGGAAATCACCGCAGGCAATCTGATTGGAATGAAAGGCCGGATCGTGAAAACAGAGGGAACACGGAAATTCCAAATTGAATTGCTCACCCTGGGTTACAGTTTGCTGATCAGCGTGGATGCAGCATATTTGGGGAAATTGCGATAGGGAGATATTACCTTTGCGGGCTTGCGACCTAGATTTTAGGAATGGAACACGGATGACGCGAATTAGACACGGATTTTTTCCCATAAAAGTTTAAAATCCGCGTCTAATCCGCGTCATCCGTGTCCCCCCCTAACAGTATCACACGACGAACAAGATGACACAATCCGAATTGCTCGACCAACTGGAATCTGACCTGAATGAGCTTTTGAAACAGGTGCGGACACGTTTCGCGAACCAACCCCGCGAGGTACTGCTCCGCCATCCTTCTTCTGGAGGATGGAATGCACAGGAGTGTTTCGCACACCTCAACGCTCAATTCGACTGGTATCTCCCCCGCATAGAACTGGCGCTCCATAAAGCAAAGGCCCGCCGATGGTTGCCCGCCCACCAACGAGAATCCAATTGGTTGGGTCGCCGGTCCATCCGTGCGGCAGATCCAGCCAACTTGGCTGAAAGACAGCGGCACAGCCCCAAGACTATCAATCCATCCAAGTTGTTGAAGGTTCGGGAAAACGAAGTAAAAGTGTTTCTCATCAACATTGAGCTCATGCTGCGTCTCTTGCGGCAGGCGCGTGAAGTGGACACCAACAAGCCCAGCATAAAGCCCATGCATTGGACCGTATCTTCTTTTCTTTTGGGCGATTTGCTGGAATATCTGGTGCTGCACGCGCAACGGCATTTGC